>DATAAG010000191.1:0-10584 GCA_036260235.1 Longimicrobium sp. | reverse complement strand
GGACCACCCGCGGCCGGCAGTCTGGAGCTTCGGCGGCGGCATGGTGCGGATGGACCTGCCGGAGGACTTTGCGAACCGTCTGGAGCGCTTTGGCGAGAGCCGCCACTCCACACCGTTCATGACCCTGCTCGCCGGCTTCCTGGCGCTGCTGCACCGCTGGACGGGCGGAGAGGACGTGCGGGTGGGGATCCCCGCGGCGGGGCGGGGGCACCGCGCGCTGGAGGGGCTGATCGGCTTCTTCACGCAGACGCTGGTGCTGCGCGCGGACCTTTCCGGGCGCCCCACCTTCCGCGCCCTGCTGGCGCGCACCCGCGCGGCCGCGCTGGGCGCTTTCGCCCACGCGGACGTGCCCTTCGAGCGGGTGGTGGAGGCGCTGCACCCGGAGCGCGAGCCGGGGCGCGACCCCCTCTTCCAGGCCGTCTTCACCTACCACCGCGCGGCGGAAGAAGCGTACGAGGCCGCCGGCGTGCGCTTCGCGCCGCGGCAGGTGGACGCGGCGCTGGCCAAGTTCGACCTGCAGTGCTCCGTGGCGGAGGAGGGGGACGGCTGGCGCGTCTCGCTCCAGTACGACGCGGGGCTCTTCGCGGCGGGCACCGTGCGCGGGGCGCTGGACGCCTTCGCCGCGCTGCTGGCGGGGGCGGCGGAGGCCCCGGACGCGGCGGTGGACGACCTTCCCCTCCTGGACGCGGAGGCGCGGGCGCGGGTGCTGGCGTGGGCCCGCGCCCCCCGGGGGGAGGCGGACGCCGGGCGGCCGGCGGTGCCGGAGCTCTTCCGGCGCCGGGTGGCGGAGCGGCCGGACGCGGTGGCGCTGCGCTGGGCCGGCGCGAGCGTGACGTACGCGGAGCTGGACCGCCGCGCCGCGGGCGTCGCCCGGCTGCTGCGGGACCGGGGGATCGGGCCCGGCGCCGTGGTGGGGCTGTGCCTGGAGCGCACCCCCGGCGCCGTGGCGGCCATGCTGGGGGTGATGCGGAGCGGCGCGGCGTACGCGCCGCTGGACGCCGCCTGGCCGGCGGAGCGGATGCGCTTCGTCCTGGACGACTGCGGCGCGGCGCTGGTGCTGGCGCCGGCGGGGCTGGCCGCGGCGCTCCCCGCGGAGGGCCCGCCCGTCCTGCCGCTGGAGGCCGGGGCGGACGGGGAAGCGGGAGACGATCCGGGGATCCCCATCGACCCGGACGCGCCGGCGTACCTCACCTACACCTCCGGCTCCACCGGCACCCCCAAGGCGACGGTCGTCCCCCACCGCGCGCTGGCGGGGTGCCTCCACCGCGTCTCCTACGCCCGCTTCGGCGCGGAGACGGTGATGCTGCAGCACTCGTCGCTCCTGTGGGACGCGGCGGTGCTGGAGCTGTGGGCGCCGCTGGCCCACGGCGGCACCAGCGTCCTCTTCCCGGCGCGGGTGCCCTCCGCGGACGACCTGCGCCGGGTGGTGGCGGAGGAGGGGGTGGAGACGCTCTTCCTCACCACCTCGCTCTTCTCCGCCCTCCTGGAGGCGGACCCGGAGTGCTTCCGGGGCCTGCGCCAGCTCATCGTCGGCGGCGAAGCCCTCCTCCCGGCGCACGCGCGGCGCTTCCGCGCGCTGCATCCCGGCATCCCGCTGGTGAACGGGTACGGCCCCTCGGAGTGCACCGTCTTCACCACCGCGTACGCGGTACCGGCGGAGGTGGCGGACGGTCCCTCCTCCGTCCTCATCGGTACGCCGGTGGGCGACCGGCGCGCGTACGTGCTGGACGGGCGGATGCGTCCCGTGCCGCCGGGAATGCCCGGCGAGCTGTACGCGGGCGGCCCCGCCGTCCCGATCGGCTACCTGCGGCGCCCGGCGCTCACCGCCGCGGCGCTGGTCCCGGACCCGTTCGCCGAGGAGCCCGGCGCGCGGCTCTACCGCACCGGCGACCGCGCGCGGTGGACGGCGGAGGGGGTGCTGGAGTTCCTGGGCCGGGTGGACGGACAGGTGAAGCTGCGGGGATACCGCATCGAGACCGGCGAGGTGGAGGCCGCCCTGGCCGCGCACCCCGGCGTGGCGCAGGCGGCCGCCGTGGTGCGCGAGGACCGCCCGGGCGACCGCCGGCTGGTGGCGTACGTCATCCCCGCCGGCGGCGCCGCCCCGGACGGCCTTCCCGCGGAGCTGCGCCGGGCGCTGCTGGCGCGCCTTCCCGGGCCGCTGGTCCCTTCCGCGATCGTGGTGGTGGAGGCGCTCCCCCGCACGCCGACGGGAAAGGTGGACCGGCGCGCGCTCCCCGCGCCCGCGGCGGAGGCGCCCGCCGGCCCCGCGTTCGTCCCGGCCGCCACGTCCCGGGAGGCGCGGGTGGCGGAGGTGTGGCGGGAGGTGCTGTGGGTGGAGCGGGTGGGCGCGCACGACAACTTCTTCGACCTGGGGGGGCACTCGCTCCTGCTCACCCGGGTGCACGCGCGGCTGCGCGCGCTGGGCGAGGAGGTCTCGCTGCTGGACCTCTTCCGCCATCCCACCGTCGCCGCGCTGGCCCGGCACCTGGCGGGAGGCGCGGAGCCCGCGCCGGCGGCCCCCTCGCCGCGCCCGTCGCCCGCCGCGGCGGACGACGTCGCCGTCGTGGGGATGTCGGTGCGGCTTCCCGGCGCGCCGGACGTGGAGGCGTACTGGCGCGCCCTGCTGGACGGGGTGCAGTCCGCCCGCCGCTTCACCGACGCGGAGCTGGCGGAGGCGGGCGTTCCCGAGGCGCTGCGCCGGCGGCCGGAGTTCGTCCCCGTGCGCGCCGTCGTGGCCGGGGCGGATCGATTCGACGCGAGGCTCTTCGGCTTCACCCCGCGCGAGGCGGAGACCACGGACCCGCAGAAGCGGGTGTTCCTGGAGTGCGCGTGGGAGGCGCTGGAGCACGCGGCGCACGACCCAGCCCGCCGCGACGCGCGGGTGGGGGTGTTCGCCGGGAGCGGCTTCAACGCCTACTTCCTGGACCACCTGTATCCCAACCGCGAGCTGCTGCAGGCGCAGGGGCTGTTCGCGCTCGCCATCCGCAACGACAAGGACTTCCTGGCCACCATGGCCGCGTACCGGCTGGGGCTGCGGGGCCCGGCGGTGAGCGTGCAGACGGCGTGCAGCACCTCGCTGGTGGCGGTGCACCTGGCCTGCCAGAGCCTGCACGCCGGGGACTGCGACCTGGCGCTGGCGGGCGGCGCCTCCATCTCCGTCCCCGAGGTGGGCGGGTACCTGTGCGAGGAGGGCGGCATCCTCTCCCGCGCGGGGCGCTGCCGCCCGTTCGACGCGTCGGCGGACGGCATCATCCCGGGGAACGGCGCCGCGGTGGTGGTCCTCAAGCGGCTGCGGGACGCCCTGGCCGACGGCGACGTGGTGCACGCCGTCATCCGCGGCTCCGCCATCAACAACGACGGCAGCGACAAGGTCGGCTTCACCGCGCCCGCCATCGAGGGGCAGCGCGAGGTGGTGCAGGCCGCCCTGGCCTCCGCCGGGGTGGACCCCGGCAGCGTGGGCTTCGTCGAGGCGCACGGCACCGGCACGCCGCTGGGCGATCCCATCGAGGTGGCGGCGCTGGCCGCGGCGTATGGCGGCGGCGATCCACGGCCGGCGCGGACGGCGCTGGGGTCGGTGAAGTCCAACGTCGGGCACGTGGACACGGCGGCCGGGGTGGCGGGGCTGGTCAAGGCCGTGCTGGCCGTCCGCGAGGGGGTGATCCCGCCCACCGCCGGCTTCCGCGCCCCCAACCCCGTGCTCGGGCTGGAGGGCACGCCCTTCTTCGTGAACCCGGAGGCGATGCCGTGGCCGGAGATCCCCGGCCCCCGCCGCGCCGCCGTCTCGTCGCTGGGGATCGGCGGCACCAACGCGCACGTGATCGTGGAGGAGCCGCCCGCCGCCCCCGCGCGCGGGCCGGGCCGCCCGCTGCCGCAGCTCCTGGTCCTTTCCGCGCGGACGGCCACGGCGCTGGAGGCGCGGGCGCGGGGACTGGCGGACCACCTGGAGCGGCACCCCGGCGCGGAGCTGGCGGACGTGGCGCACACGCTCCGCGCGGGACGCCGGCGGCTGGAGCACCGCCGCGCCGTGGTCGCCGGGGACCGCGCGGAGGCCGTCGCGGCGCTGCGGGGCGGCGGGGCGGCGGCGTCGGCGGTGGACGAGGCGCGCGACCGCGGCGTGGTGTTCCTCTTCCCCGGCCTGGGGAGCCAGCACGCGGGGATGGCGCGCGGGCTGATGGATGCGTTCCCGGACTTCCGGGCGGAGCTGGAGCACTGCGCCCGCGTGGTGCGCGAGGCCGGCGGGCCGGAGCTGCTGCGGTGGATCGCGGGCGCGCACCCCGGCGACCCCGCGGACACCGCCGTGGTGCAGCCGCTGGTGTTCTCGGTCGATTACGCGCTCGCGCGGCTGTGGATGCGCTGGGGGGTGGCGCCGCGCGCCCTGCTCGGCCACTCGCTGGGCGAGCTCGTGGCGGCCGCGCTGGCCGGCGTGATGTCGCTGGACGACGCGCTGCGCCTGGTGGTGGCGCGCGGCCGGCTCTGCGCCGGCGCCGGCCCGGGGGCGATGTCGAGCGTGCGGATGGCGGAGGAGGAGGTGCGGCCGCTGCTGGAGCCGCGGCTGGCGATCGCCTCGCGCAACGCGCCGCGGGCGGTGGCCGTCGCGGGGCCGGTGGACGCCGTCGCGGAGTTCGAGCGGCGCGCGGAGGCCGCCGGCGGGTCGCCGCGCCGCATCGAGATCTCCTGCGCCCACCACTCCGCCCTGCTGGACCCCGTGCTGGACGCGTTCGAGGCGGAAGCCGCCGCCATCGCCCTGCATCCCCCCGCCATCCCGTTCGTCTCGGGGCTCACGGGGAGGTGGATCACGCCGGAGGAGGCGACGTCGCCGCGGTACTGGGCGCGCCACCTGCGCGAGCCGGTGGAGTTCCACGCCGGTATCCGCGCCGCCGCCGACGGTGATCCGGTCTTCCTGGAGGCGGGCGCCGGCCGCGCGCTGGGCGCCTTCGTCCGGCAGACGCTGGGGGCCGGCGCGCGGACCGCCGCCTCCCTGCCGCGCTCCGCCGATCCCGCGGGCGAGCCCGCGGCGCTCCTGGCCGCGGTCGGGCAGCTCTGGGCGGCGGGCGTGCCGGTGGAATGGGAGACCGGCGCCGCCTCCCCGCGCAAGGTCGTCCTCCCCGGCTATCCCTTCGAGCGCCAGCGCTACTGGATCGATCCGCCGCGCTCCGTCCACGCGAGCGCATCCGCCGCCGTTCCGGCCGACGTCGCCCCGTCCGCTGGACCGCGCGGGACCGATGCCGGCGCCCCCGCCGCCCCTCTCGCGGCGGACGGGGAGGTCGAGCGCACCGTCGCCACCGTCTGGCGCGAGGTGCTGGGCGTTGCCGCGGTGGCGGGGGAGGACGACTTCTTCCTCCTGGGCGGCGACTCGATGATGGCGTCGCGCGCGGCGGCGCGGCTGCAGGAGGCGTTCGGCGCGCCCATCCCCGTGCGCCTGTTCTTCGACGCGGCGTCGCTGGCGGACTTCGCCGACCGCGTCTCGGCGCACCTGGCGGCGTCCGGCGAGACCTCCGCGCGGGGACCGGCCGATCCCCTCCCGGACGGCGCGGCGCCCCGCGGCGGGGACGAGGTGGAGCGCGCGGTCGCGACGATCTGGCGCGAGGTGCTGGGCGTCCCGGAGGTGTCGCCGTACGACGACTTCTTCGCGCTGGGCGGCGACTCGCTGATGGCCTCTCGCGCGGCCGCGCGGCTGCAGGAGGCGCTGGGCCGGCCGGTTCCCGTGCGCCTGCTCTTCGACTGCGCCTCCCTGCGCGAGCTTGCCGGCCGCCTGGCCGCGGAGGGAGGCGCGGGCGCCGCATCCCGCGACGACGAGCCCGCGGCGGCCGCGCACTCCGCGCCCCCCGGGCCCTGACCTCATCCGCAGGAGATCGCATGTCCGACGTCCTGGTGCCGGAAGCCCCGCCCGCCGCCGCGCCGCCGCGGGAGACGGCGGAGGCCGGCGGGCGGGTGGAGGTCGCCCCCCTTTCCGCGTCGCAGCAGCGCCTCTGGTTCATCGAGCAGCTGGTGCCGGGAACGCCGGCGTACCTGATCTTCATGCCCGTGCGCTTTCGCGGCGCGCTGGACACGGACGCCCTGACCCGCGCCCTGCAGGGGGTGGTGGACCGCCACGCCGTCCTGCGCACCCGCTTCGAGCTGCGCGGCGGCGAGCCGGTGCAGGTCGTCCTTCCCCGCGCCGCGCTGCAGGTGCCTCTCACCGACCTGTCCGCGCTGCCGGCGGAGGCGCGGCGGGCGCGGCTGGAGGAGATGGAGGCGGAGGAGGCCGCGGCGCCGATGGACCCCGGGACGGCGCCCCTGCTCCGCGCCCGCGTCGTCCGGCTGGGCGCGGACGAGCACGTGCTCTTCGTCACCGTGCACCACCTGGTGGCGGACGCCTGGTCCGCGGGGATCCTGGCGCGCGAGCTGGGGGAACTGTACCGCGCCTTCACGGAGGGGGATGAGCCGCGCCTTCCCGAGCTGCCCGTGCAGTACGCGGACTTTGCCCGGGCGCAGGCGCGCGGCGGGGAGCGCGACGCGGAGCACCTGGCGTACTGGCGCGAGCGGCTGCGCGACCCGCCGCCGGCGCTGGCGCTCCCCGCCGACTTTCCGCGGCCGGCCGTGCAGCGCTTTCGCGGCGGGCTGGAGACCCTTCACCTCCCCGCCTCGCTGACCGGCGGGCTCTTCGCCCTGGCGCGGCGCGAGGGCGGCACCCTGTTCATGGCGCTGGCCGCCGCCTTCCAGGCGCTGCTGCACCGCTACTCCGGGCAGGACGACGTCCTGGTCGGCACGCCGGTCTCCAACCGCTCGCCGGAGCTGGAGACCGTCATCGGCGACTTCGTCAACACGCTGGTGCTGCGCACGGACCTTTCGGGCGACCCCACCTTCCGCGAGCTGCTGGGGCGGGTGAAGGCGCGGGCGCTGGAGGCGTACGACCACCCCGGCGTCCCCTTCGAGCGGCTGGTGAAGGAGCTGCAGCCGGAGCGCGACCTGGGGCGCAACCCGCTCTTCCAGGTGATGCTCACCCTGCAGAACGCCTGGACGCCCACGCTGGAGCTGCCGGGGCTGGAGGTCACCTTCGACCAGGTGGACCAGAAGGCGGCCAAGTTCGACCTGTGGTTCCTGCTGCAGCGCGCCCCCGACGGCTACTGGCTCTGGATCGAGTACAACGCCGACCTTTTCCTCCCCGAGACCGTCCGCCGCATCGGCGCGCACTTCCGGCGGCTGCTGGAGTCCGCCGTGGCGCGGCCGGAGGCGCGGCTCTCGGAGCTGGAGATCACGGACGACGAGGAGCGCGCCCTGCTGGTGGGCGGGTGGAACGCCACGGACGCGGCGTACGAGGGCGCGGCCACCCTGCATGGGCTGGTGGAGGCGCAGGTGGACCGCACGCCCGACGCGCCGGCCGTGCGCTTCGAGGGGGAGGAGGTCAGCTACCGCGAGCTGGACCGGCGCGCCAACCGGCTGGCGAACCGGCTGCGGGCGCTGGGCGCGGGGCCGGAGACGCGGGTGGCCGTGTGCATGGAGCGGTCGGTGGAGATGGTGGCCGCCCTCCTGGGCGTCCTCAAGGCCGGCGCGGCGTACGTCCCGCTGGACCCCGGCTACCCGGCGGACCGGCTGGCGTACATGCTGGAGGACTGCGGCGCCCCGGTGCTGCTGGCCCAGCGGCGCCTCGCCGGCTCGCTCCCGCCCGCCTCCGCCGCCGTGGTCTGGGCCGACGACGCCGGCGAGGGAGAGGACGACGCGCGGCCGGGGACCGACGTCCATGCCGACGGACTGGCGTACGTCATCTACACCTCCGGCTCCTCCGGCCGGCCCAAGGGCGCCATGGTGCACCACGCCGGCATCCGCAACCGCCTGCTGTGGATGCAGTCCGCGTACGGCCTGGGGCCGGACGACCGCGTGCTGCAGAAGACGTCGTTCTCCTTCGACGTCTCCGTCTGGGAGCTCTTCTGGCCGCTGGCGGCGGGCGCCGTGCTGGTGGTGGCGCGGCCGGGCGGGCACCAGGACCCCGCCTACCTGGCGCGGGTGATGGAGGACGAGGCGGTCACCACCGCGCACTTCGTCCCCTCCATGCTGCGCGTCTTCCTGGACCAGCCGGGCGCCGCCGCCTGCCGCGCGCTGCGCCGCGTGGTCTGCAGCGGCGAGGCGCTGGGGTACGACGTGCAGCAGCGATTCCACGCCCTCCTTCCCGCGGTGGAGCTGCACAACCTCTACGGTCCCACCGAGGCGTCGGTGGACGTCACCTGGCACGCCTGCCGGCCGGCGGACCCCCGCGGCATCGTCCCCATCGGCGCGCCGGTGGGGAACACGCGCACGTACGTGCTGGACCGGTGGATGCGCCCGGCCGGGGTGGGTGTGCCCGGCGAGCTGTACCTGGGCGGCGTGCAGGTGGGGCGCGGCTACCTGGGGCGCCCCTCCCTCACCGCGGAGCGCTTCGTCCCCGACCCCTTCTCCCCCGTTCCCGGCGGGCGCCTGTACCGCACCGGCGACCTGTCGCGGGTGCTGCCGGACGGCGAGGTGGAGTTCCTGGGCCGCATCGACGAGCAGGTGAAGGTGCGCGGGTTCCGCATCGAGCTGGGCGAGGTGGAAGCGGCCGTCCGCTCCCACCCCCGGGTGGCCGACGCGCTGGCCGCCGTGCGCGAGGACGCCCCGGGCGACCGGCGGCTGGTGGCGTACGTCGTCCCCCGCGGCGCCGCGGGCGAGGCGGACGCCCGGGTGGGCGACTGGGCGCAGGTGTTCGACCAGAGCTACGGCGGGGCGGACGGTACGGCGGGCGGCGGCGCCTTCAACCTGGCGGGATGGAACAGCTCGTACACGGGCGAGCCGATCCCGGCGGAGGAGATGCGCGCCTGGGTGGATTCCACGGTGGAGCGCATCCTGGAGCGGCGGCCGCGGCGGGTGCTGGAGATCGGCTGCGGGACGGGGCTCCTCCTCTTCCGCATCGCGCCCCGGGTGGAGCTGTACCACGGCACCGACATCTCCGCGGCGGGGCTGGCGCACGTCCGCGCGGAGCTGGACCGGCTGCCGGCGCCCCCGCGGGTGGTGCTGGAGCAGCGGCCCGCGCACGACCTGGCCGGCATGGCGCCCGGCGGGTTCGACGCCGTGGTCCTGAACTCCGTCGCGCAGTACTTCCCGGGAGTGGACTACCTGGTGGAGGTGATCCGCGGCGCGGTGGACGTGGTGCGCGACGGCGGGTTCCTCTTCCTGGGCGACCTGCGCTCGCTGCCCCTGCTGGAGGCGTTCCACGCGTCGGTGGAGGTGGAGCGCGCGCCGGAGCGCACGCCCGCGCACCAGCTGCGGGCCCGGGTGCGCCAGCGAATGGCGCAGGAGAAGGAGCTGGTGCTGGACCCGGCGCTCTTCCCCGCGCTGGCGCGGGCGCTGCCGCGGCTGCGGCGGGCGCGCGTGTGGCTCAAGCGCGGCCGCGACCGCAACGAGCTCACCCGCTTTCGCTACGACGTGGTGCTGGAGGTGGGCGCGCCCGCCGCGGCGCCCGCGGGGAACCGGCTCGGCTGGGATGGGATGAGGTCGCCGGACGCGCTGGAAGCGGCGCTGCGGGTGGGGCCGGCGCGCCTGGAGGTGACGGCGATTCCCGATGCGCGGGTGGACGCGGACCTCCGGCTGGTGCGCGCGCTCGCCGCGGCGGACCCGGCCCGCAGTGGGGGGGAGATCCGCGCGCAGCTGCAGGAGGAGGGCGCGCCCGCGGGGATCGATCCCGAGGACGTGTGGGAGCTGGCCGAGCGCCTGGGCTACCGGGCCGAGCTGGGGGGCGCGGCCGCGCCGGGGACCTTCGACGCCGTCTTCGTGCGCCGCGGCGCGGACGAGGCGGAGCACGGCGGCTCCGCGCCGGATGCGGAGCCTCCGGCCGGAGACGCGTCCGGCGTGGCGGACGGGGAGTGGCGGGCGTACGCGAACGATCCGCTGCGCGCGGGGGTGGCGCGGACGCTGGCGGCGGAGCTTCGCCAGCACCTGGAGGAGACCCTCCCCGGGTTTATGGTGCCCTCCGCGTTCGTCCTGCTGGACGAGATCCCCCTCTCCCCCAACGGCAAGGCGGACCGGTCCGCGCTTCCCCCGCCGTCGGAGGCGCGGCTGGAGCGCGACGAGCCGTACGCCGCGCCCGCGACGGCGGAGGAGGCGCTGCTGGCGCGCATCTGGGGCGAGGTGCTGGACCTGGACCAGGTGGGCGTGGACGACAACTTCTTCGCGCTGGGCGGCGACTCCATCCACGCCATCCAGGTGATCGCCCGGGCGGCGCGGGCCGGGGCGCGCATCACTCCGCAGGACGTCTTTCGCCACCGCACGGTGCGCCGCCTGGCCGCCGCGGTGCCGTGGGAGCACGCCCCCGCCGCCGCGGCCGGCGACGCCGCTCCGGCGACGCCCGTCCAGGCGCGCGAGCTCGGGGCGCGGGGGATGGATCCGGCCGCGTTCCGCTCCCTCCTCGTGGAGCTTCCCGCCTCCGCGGCGCCCGCCGGGGCGGAGCGCGCGCTGCAGCGGCTGGCGGCCCGCCACGACGTGCTGCGGCTGTCCTTCGTCCGCGGCGACGACGGCGCGTGGACGCAGCGGTACGCGGGTCCGGACGCCCCGCTCCCCCTGGAGCACGTCTCCCTCCTCCCCGGCGCCGCCACGGAC
>DATAAG010000190.1:0-4762 GCA_036260235.1 Longimicrobium sp. | reverse complement strand
CACCGAGAGCCCGCCGCCCCGCGGCAGCCCCTGCACCCCGGAGCACTGAGATGAGCAGCACCGAGACCACCACCTACCCCAGCAGCGCCGTCGCCATCATCGGCATGGCGGGGCGGTTTCCCCGGTCCGCCGACGTGGAGGAGTTCTGGCGCAACCTGCGCGACGGCGTGGAGGGCATCACCTTCTTCACCGACGACGAGCTGCGCGAGGCCGGCGTTCCCGAGGAGCAGCTGAAGGACCCGCACTACGTGAAGGCGCGCGGCGTACTGGAGGACGTGGACCGCTTCGACGCCGCGTTCTTCAACTACAACGCCAGGCAGTCCCAGCTGATGGACCCGCAGATCCGCCTCTTTTTGGAGAAGAGCTGGGAGGCGCTGGAGTCCGCCGGCTACGACCCCGACACCTACGAGGGCTCCATCGGCGTCTACGGCGGCGCGTCGCAGCCCAGCTACCTGCTGTACCACATGCTGCGTGACCCCAAGGTGGTGGGGAGCACCAACAGGTGGAACCTGATGATCTTCACCAACAACGACTACCTCACCACCCACGTTTCGTACCGGCTCCCCCTGCGCGGGCCCAGCATGAACGTCCAGACGGCGTGCAGCACCTCGCTGGTGGCCGTGCACGTGGCCGCGCAGGCCATCCTCAGCGGCGAGTGCTCCATCGCCCTGGCCGGCGGCGTCTCCATCTTCACCCCCGGCCGCCGCGGCTACCTGTACGAGGAGGGCCACATCCTCTCCCCCGACGGCCACTGCCGCGCCTTCGACGCGGACGCCAGGGGGACGCTGGAGGGCGAGGGGGTGGGCGTGGTTTGCCTGAAGCGGCTGGACCAGGCCATGGAGGACGGGGACCCCATCCTCGCCGTCATCCTGGCCACTGCCGTCAACAACGACGGCCGCCTGAAGGTGGGCTACACCGCGCCCTCCATCGACGGCCAGGCCGACGTGATCGCCGAGGCGCAGGCGGTGGCCGGCGTCACGCCGGACGACATCCAGTACATCGAGGCGCACGGCACCGGCACCGCGCTGGGCGACCCGATCGAGATCGCCGCGCTCAAGCAGGTGTTCCGCGGCGGCACCGACCGCCGGGAGTTCTGCGCCATCGGCGCCGTCAAGACCAACATCGGCCACCTGGACGCGGCGGCCGGGGTGACGGGGCTCATCAAGACGGTGCAGCAGCTGCGCTACCGGCAGATGGCGCCCACGCTGCACTTCAAGAAGCCCAACCCCAAGCTGGAGCTGGAGGGGAGCCCCTTCTTCGTCAACGACCGGCTGCGCGACTGGGAGGTGCCGGAGGGCACGCCCCGCCGCGCCGGCGTGAGCTCCTTCGGCATCGGCGGCACCAACGCGCACGCCATCCTGCAGGAGGCGCCCCCGCCGCGCCCCTCCGGCCCCGGGCGCCCCTGGCACCTCCTCATCTTCTCGCACATGACCGAGAAGGGGCGCGAGGAGATGACGCAGAACTTCATCCGCTGGCTGGAGGAGAACCCCGGCGCCAACATGGCCGACGCGGGCTTCACCCTGCAGGCCGGCCGCCGCTTCTTCCGCCAGCGCCGCACCCTGGTGGTCCGCGACCGCGACGACGCGCTGGAGGCGCTCAGGACCATGGACCCCACTCGCGTGAAGACGCGGCTGGACCCCCACCGCATGACGCCCACGACGTTCATGTTCACCGGCCAGGGGTCGCAGTACGTGGGGATGGCGCGCGAGACGTACGAGCAGGAGCCCGTCTTCCGCCAGGCGGTGGACCACTGCTGCGAGCTGCTGCGCCCGCACCTGGGGCTGGACCTGCGCGAGGTCATCTACCCCGCGGAGGGGAACACCGAGGAGGCGGCGGAGCGGCTCAAGCAGACCGCGTTCGCCCAGCCGGCCCTCTTCGTCGTCGAGTACGCGCTGGCCCAGCTGCTCAAGCACTGGGGGTACGTCACCGAGTCGATGATCGGCCACAGCGTGGGCGAGTACGTGGCCGCCACCCTGGCGAACGTCTTCACCCTCGAGGACGCGCTGCGCCTGGTCGCCGAGCGCGGCAGGCTGATGCAGGAGATGCCGCACGGCTCCATGCTCTCCGTCTCCCTGTCCGAGGCGGACCTGCGCGCCGTGCTGCCGGAGGAGCTGGACCTGGCGGCCATCAACGGCCCCACCCTCTGCGTCGTCTCCGGGCCCACCGAGGCGGTGGACGCCTTCCAGGGCACGCTGGAGGAGCGCGGGGTGCACTGCACCCGGCTGCACACCTCGCACGCCTTCCACTCGCGGATGATGGACCCCATCGTGGACCGCTTCGAGGAGATCGTGCGGACGGTGAAGCTGGGGCGGCCGGAGATCGCCTACGTCAGCAACGTCACCGGCGACTGGATCACCGAGGAGCAGGCGCGCGACCCGCGCTACTACGCCGAGCACCTGCGCGGCGCCGTGCGCTTCGACGACGGGCTGCGGGTGCTGATGCAGGAGCCCGACCGCATCCTGCTGGAGATGGGCCCCGGCCGCGCCCTGGCCACCCTGGCGCGCCGCCACCCCGCCCGCGACCCGCGGATGGTCGTCATCCAGATGCTGCCCCACGCCCAGGACGACCTGACCGACTGCCAGATGCTGTGGGAGGCGGTGGCGGAGATGTGGCTGGAGGGGCTGGAGCCCAAATGGCCCCGCTTCTACGACCACCAGAAGCGCCACCGCCTGGCCCTGCCCACCTACCCCTTCCAGCGCGGCCGCTTCTGGCTGGGCGTCAAGGACGAGGAGTCGGAGAAGAGCGCCAACCAGGTCTTCTGGACGCCGGAGAACCACCAGTACCCGGTCCCGCTGCAGTTCGAGCCGCGGAACGAGTACGAGGAGATCATGTGCGACATCTTCCGCGAGCTCTTCGGGCTGCAGACGGTGTCCATCTACCACAACTTCTTCCACCTGGGCGGCGACTCGCTGCTGGCCGTGCAGATGGTCAGCCGCATCCGCGAGCGCTGCAAGGTGGAGATCCCCCTGCGCGTCGTCTGGGAGCTGCGCACCGTGGCCCAGTTCGCCCTGGCGATCGCCGAGCACCGGCAGAAGCAGGGGGTGCCGCAGGAGGCCATCGTCGCCGACCGCCACGCCGCGGCCGAGTTCACCGGCGAGGTGGACCTGGGCGTGGCGGAGATGAGCGACGCCGAGGTGGACGCCATGCTCGCCCGGCTGGGCGAGGAGAGTGAGCTGACCGCATGACCGACACGCTGACCGCCGCCGGGCTGACCGCGGAGGAGAAGCGGGCGCGGCTGGCGGAGCTGCTGCGCCGCAAGGCGGGGCCGCTGCGCCAGTTCCCCCTCTCCTTCGCCCAGCAGCGGCTCTGGTTCCTGGACCAGCTGGAGCCCGGGAACCCCGCGTACAACATCATCTCCGCGCTGCGCATGCGCGGCCCGCTGGACGTGCCGGCGATGGAGCGGTCGGTGGCGGACCTGGTCCGCCGGCACGAGCCGCTGCGCACCATCTTCCGCACCTCCAGCGGCGAGCCGGTGCAGGTGGTGCTCCCCTACCGCGACCTCAAGCTCCCGGTGGAGGCGCTGGACGCGCCGGAGGAGGAGCGCGACGCCGTCGCCCACGAGCGGGTGGCGCGGGAGATGGAGACGCCCTTCGACCTGGCGCGCGGGCCCCTCTTCCGCGCCCGCATCCTGCGCCTGGGCGAGGACGACCACGTCCTCCTCCTGGGGATGCACCACATCGTCACCGACGGGTGGAGCATCGGGGTGCTGTACCGCGAGCTGTGCACCTCGTACGCGGCGTACACGGAGGGGCGCGAGCCGGAGCTGCCGGCGCTCCCCATCCAGTACGCCGACTACGCCACCTGGCAGCGCAACAACACCCAGGTGCTGGAGGAGCAGCTGGCCTTCTGGCGGCGCACCCTGGCCGGGGCCCCGGCGCTGCTGGAGCTGCCGCTGGACCACCCCCGTCCGCCGGTGCAGACGCACGACGGCGGGATGGTGCGGCTGCGCTACCCGCCGGCGTTCGGCGAGACCATGCGCAGCCTGGCGCTGCGGCTGGAGGCCACCTCGTTCATGGTCGTCCTCGCGGCGTTCTACGCGCTGCTGGCCCGCTGGTCCGGCCAGGACGACATCGTGGTCGGCACCCCGACGGCGGGGCGCTCGCGCAGGGAGACGGAGGCGCTGGTCGGCTTCTTCATCAACACCATCGCGCTGCGGACGCGCCTGGACGGCGACCCGACGTTCGAGGAGCTGGTGCAGCGGGTGCGGCAGACCACCATCGACGCGTACGCCCACCAGGACGTGCCCTTCGAGCGGGTGGTGGACGAGCTGAAGGTGGAGCGGGCGCTCAGCCACTCGCCCGTCACCCAGGTGAACGTCATCCTGCACACCGAGCCGGTGGACCCCATCGTCCTGGGCGACCTGAAGCTGGGGCTGGTGGAGCCGGAGCCCGCCAGCACCCAGTACGAGCTCTCCTTCTCCCTCCGCGACCGGTGGAAGGGGATGCCGATGGAGTTCGACGTGGAGTACAACCGCAACCTCTTCGACCGCGCGACGGTGGAGCGGATGGCGGACCACTTCCACTCCATCTTCATGGCCGCCGCCGCCGATCCCACCCTGCGCCTCTCCCAGCTTCCGCTGGGGGACCAGGCGGAGCGGGAGGAGGCGCTGGCGAAGTGGAACCGCACGGAGGCGGCGTATCCCGATGGACCCGTCCACGCGCTCGTCGCCGCGCAGGCGGCGCGGACGCCGGCCGCGGCCGCGGTCATCTCCAGCGCCGGGCGGCTCAGCTACGCCGAGCTGCTGGGCCGGGCGCACCGGCTG
>DATAAG010000189.1:0-10540 GCA_036260235.1 Longimicrobium sp. | reverse complement strand
ACGCCCCGCGAGCGGAGGTGGTGGGCCAGCCGGTTGGCCCGCGCGTTCAGCTCCGCGTAGCTCAGGCGCTCGTCCCCGAAGCGCACCGCCGTGGCGCCGGGCGCGCGCTCCACCTGCCGCTCGAACAGCTCGTGGATGCACGCGGACGCGTACTCCGCGTCCGTCCGGTTCCACTCCCCGACCACCCGCGCGCGCTCCGCTTCGGGAAGCACGTCCAGCCGGCCCAGCGCGGCCCCGGGCGCGGTCTCCAGCGCCTGCACCAGCGATTCGAGCGCGGCGTGCATCATCTCGCACACCCGTAGCGGCTGCACCGAGGCCGGTGCCTGCGCGATGAGCGAGAACCCGTCGCCCAGGTCGTCCACCGACAGCGCCAGCGGATAGTTCGTCCGCTCCCCGCCCTGGCTCGCCGTCCCGGCGGGCGCCGGGGCCGCGGGTGCGCTGGCGGGCGTCTTTCGCTTGCTGTACCGGTAGTTCAGCAGCGACGTGAACAGCGGAGCGGACGCGTCGACCGCGCTGCACCGCTGCGCCAGCACCAGCGGGGCGTGCTCGTGGCGCAGCAGCTTCGCGAGCTGCGCGTGCGTCTGCCGCACCCCCGCCTCCGCCGCCACGGTGCCGGTGCGGACCCGGACGGGGAGCGTGTTGATGAAGGGGCCCATCACCCGCTCGGCACCCTCTCCTCCCTGCATCCGGCCGAACAGCAGCGTGCCGAACACCACGTCGTCGCGCCCCGACGCCCGCCCCAGCACCTGCGCCCATGCCACGTGGCACACCGTCGCCGCGCTCACCCCCAGCGCCCGCGCCCGCTCCCGCAGCCGGGCCGCGAGCGCCTCGTCCACGTCCAGCCGCGCCTGCTCGATCCCGGACCCGTCGCCGCGCACGTCCAGCAGCCCGAACGGCGCCGTCGGCTCGTCCACGTCGCCGAGCATCTCCGTGAAGAACTCCCGGTGCTCCTCCTGGCTCACGCCCAGCCGCGCCTGCGCCACGAAGTTGCGGAACGGCGCCGGCTCGGGAAGCGAGTCCGCGCGGCCCTTCAGGTGCGTCTCGATCTCCTCCCGCAGCACGTCGAGCGTGGTGTGGTCGCCGCCGAGGTGGTGAAGAAGCAGCAGCAGCACCCAGCTCTCCCCGTCCGCCTCGCGCGCCACGTGGCAGCGCAGCAGCGGCGCCCGGCGGACGTCGATCCGGTGCCGGCGCGGGTCGAAGCGCCGGTACAGCTGCCCGGCCACGTCGCCCGCGGCCGGGTCCAGCTCCACCTCCTCGACGGGGAGCGGAGCCTGGCGCCAGACCACCTGCACCGGTTCCGGGAGGCCCTCCCACACGATCGCCGTGCGCAGGATGTCGTGCCGCGCGATCACCGCGCCGAACGCCTCCAGGTGCGCGTCGAGCTGCTCCCGGGTCGCGAAGCGGCTGAGGGTGCCCTGCAGGTAGGGATCTCCCTCCGTCGTGGCCAGGTGGTGGAAGAGGAAGCCTTCCTGCAGCGGAGCCAGCGGATAGACGTCCTGCACGTTGGCCGCGCCGCCCGGCACGGTCGCCACGACGGCGTCGACCTCGGCCTGGCTGAACGTGACCAGCGGCAGCATCTCCGGCGTGATCACCGGGCTGCCGTCCGGGATCCGGTTCGGCGGCACCTGCACGTCGGCCGACTCGCCCATCACGGCGGTCGCGAGCCCCGCCAGCGTGGGCGTGGTGAACAGGGCGCGCACGTCGGCGTGCAGCCCCCGCGTCCGCATGCGCGCGATCAGCGTGACCGCCAGCAGCGAGTGCCCGCCCAGCTCGAAGAAGCCGTCGTGCCGGCCCACCCGGTCGATGCCGAGCACCTCCGACCAGATCTCCGCCAGCGCCGTCTCTACCTCCCCCAGGGGCGCCTCGTAGCCGCGCCGCGCGAAGGCGTCGCCCTCGGGGGCGGGAAGCGCCCTGCGGTCCACCTTGCCGCTGGGGTTCAGCGGAAGCACCGGCAGGTGCACGTACGCCGCCGGCACCATGTGGTCCGGCAGACGCTCCAGCAGGTGCGAGCGCAGGGCCTCCGGCTCCACCGCCCCGCCCACCCAGTAGGCCACCAGGCGCTTCGCGGCGGTGCCCTCCTCCTGGCTCGCCACCACCACCGCCTCGCGCACGGCCGGGTGCTCCAGCAGGCGGGTCTCGATCTCGCCCAGCTCGACGCGGAAGCCACGCACCTTCACCTGCGCGTCCACGCGGCCCGCGAACTCCAGCGCGCCCTCCGCGTTCCAGCGGGCCAGGTCGCCCGTGCGGTAGAGCCGCGCGCCCGGCTCGGCCCCGAACGGATCGGGGACGAAGCGCTCGGCCGTCAGCGCGGCGCGGCGCCAGTAGCCGCGCCCCACCATCGCGCCGCCGACGTACAGCTCGCCCCGGGCCCCGTGCGGCACCGGCTCGCCCGTCGCGTCCAGCAGGTAGACGCGCACGTTGGCCACCGGCCGGCCGATCGGCGGCGGCGCGGAGCTGCCGGGGACGTAGTCGTGCAGCGTGGTGCAGACCGTCGCCTCCGTGGGGCCGTAGCCGTTGATCAGCCGCCGGCCCGCAGACCAGCGCGCCATCAGGTCCACGGGCGGCGCGTCGCCGGAGACGATCAGCGTGTGGATGGACGGAAGGCGCTCGTCGTGCGGGAGCGCCGCCAGCACGGCGGGAGGCAGGATGGCGTGCGTGATCCCGGCGCGGGCCACGATGCGGACCAGGTCGTCGCCCGCGAGCGGGCCCGGGTGCTCAGAGAGGTGCAGCGACGCGCCCCGGGCCAGCGCCAGGAACACCTCGTACACGCTGCCGTCGAAGCTGAAGGAGGCGAACTGCAGGATGCGGCTGTCCGCCTCCAGCGGCAGGCTCCGGACCTGCCCCGCCACCATGCCGCAGACGTTGCGGTGCTGGATCATGGCCCCCTTGGGGCGGCCGGTGGAGCCGGAGGTGTAGATCACGTACGCCGGGTGCTCGGGCCGCAGGGCGCCGCGCTCCGGATCGGTGGCCGGCGCGCCGGCCCAGGCAGCTTCGTCGGCGAGGTCCAGCAGCGGCACCCCCGCGTGCGCGAAGCGCGGCGCCAGCTCGCCCGTCGTCAGCAGCAGCGCCGGCGCGCTGTCCTCGAGCATCCAGCGCAGCCGCTGTTCGGGGTAGTCCGGGTCCAGCGGCACGTACGCGCCGCCCGCCTTCAGCACGGCCAGCAGCGCCACCACCATCCCGGGGCCGCGCTCCAGGGAGATCGCGACCCGCGCGTCCGGACCCACGCCCCGCGAGCGGAGGTGGTGCGCGAGCCGGTTGGCGCGCGCGTTCAGCTCGGCGTAGCTCAGCCGGAGGCTGCCGCACGCCAGCGCCAGCGCGTCCGGCGCGCGCTCCACCTGAGCTTCGAAGAGCTCGTGGATGCACGACTCGCTCGCGTACTCCGCCTCCGTGCGGTTCCACGCCTCCAGCACGAGCGCGCGCTCGGCCTGGCCGAGCAGGTCCAGCCGTGACAGCCACACGTCCGCGTTCGCGGTGACCTGCTCCAGCACCCGCTCCAGGTGGCCGAGCATCCGGTCGGCCGTGCTGCGCTCGAAGAGGTCGGTGCTGTAGTTCAGCTCAACGCTCAGGCCGTGGGCGGTCGCCTTGAGCACCAGGGAGAGATCGACCCTGGCGGTCGCGAGCTCCGCGCCGACTTCGCTCGTCTCCAGCCCCGGCAGGGCGCATCCCTGGCCCCCGGCGTTCTGCAGCGCGAACATCACCTGGAAGAGCGGCGAGTGGCTCAGGGACCGCTCCGGCTGCAGCTCGGCCACCAGACGCTCGAAGGGCACCTCCTGGTGCTCGTACGCGCCGAGCGTGACCTCCCTCACCCGCCGCAGCACCTCGCGGAAGCTCGGGTTTCCCGCGAGGTCGGTCCGCAGCACCAGCGTGTTGACGAAGAAGCCGATCAGCTCCTCGGCTTCCTTCCGGGTCCGCCCCGCGATCGGGCTCCCCACGACGACGTCCTTGCTCCCGCTGTACCTGGACAGCAGCACCTGGAAGGCGCCGAGCAGCGTCATGTACAGCGTCGCGCCCTCGCTCCGTCCCAGCGCCTGTAGCCGCTCCAGCAGCTCCAGGGAGAGCTCCGCCGTGACCGTCGCGCCCCGGAACGTCTGAACCGCCGGGCGGGGATGGTCCGTAGGCAGCTCCAGCAGCGCGGGTGCGTCCGCGAGCCGCGCCCGCCAGTACGCCAGCTGCCCCTCCAGGACACCGTCCCGAAGGTGCTTGCGCTGCCAGAGCGCATAGTCCGCGTACTGCACCGGCAGCTCCGGGAGCGGCGACTCACGCCCCTCGCGGTACGCCTCGTACAGCGCCGACAGCTCCCGGTAGAGCACCCCCATGCTCCACCCGTCGCTGACGATGTGGTGCATCGAGAGCAGCAGCACGTGCTCCTGCGCACCCAGGCGCAGCAGGCTCGCCCGGAAGAGCGGTCCCGCCGAGAGGTCGAACGGCCGCGCCGTAGCCTCCGCGACGAGCTCCCGCTGCACCTCCGCCTCGCGCGTCTCGCCGGGGAGATGGGAGAGGTCCTTCACCGGCAGCGGGACGCCGCCGAACGGCGCGATCACCTGCACGGGGGTGCCGTCGTGCTCCCGGAAGACCGTCCGCAGCGCCTCGTGGCGCCGCACGATCTCGCCCAGGCTCCGCTCCAGCGCCTCCACGTCCAGCGCGCCGCGCAGGCGCAGGGCAAAGGGGAGGTTGTAGAAGGCACTCCCCTGCTCCAGCTGGTCCAGGAACCAGAGGCGCTCCTGCGCGAACGACAGCGCCGGCGGCTCGGTGCGCCCGGCCGGCACCACCGGCGGCAGCACCGGCAGCCCCGCGCGGCGCATCTCCTCCACGCGCCCGGCCATCTCCGCCACGGTGGGTCCCTCGAAGAGCGCGCGCAGCGGCAGCTCCACCCCGAACACCTCGCGGACCCGCGACACCACCCGCGTGGCCAGCAGCGAGTGCCCGCCCCGGTCGAAGAAGCCCTCCTCCACGCCCACCCGCTCCAGCCCCAGCACCTCCGCCCAGATCCCCGCCAGCACCTCCTCCACGGGGGTGCGCGGCGCCACGTAGCTCTCGTCTTCCGACGACGCGAAGTCCGGCGCCGGCAGCGCCTTGCGGTCCAGCTTGCCGTTGGGGTTCACCGGGAGCGCGTCCATGTGGACGAACGCGGCCGGGACCATGTACTCCGGCAGCCGCTCCGCCAGGTGGGCGCGCAGCGCCGCCGCGCGCACCTCGTCACCCGTGTAGTAGGCGACCAGCCGGGGATCGCCGAGCTCTCCTCCGCGCGCCACCACCACCGTCTCGTGCACGGCCTCGTGCTCCGCCAGCCGCGCCTCGATCTCGCCCAGCTCGATGCGGAACCCGCGCACCTTCACCTGCGCGTCGCCGCGGCCCATGAACTCGATGGTCCCGTCCGGCAGCCACCGCCCCAGGTCGCCCGTGCGGTACAGCCGCGCGCCGGGCTCCGCGCCGAAGGGATCGGGGAGAAAGCGCTCGGCCGTCTGCCCCGGGAGCCGCCGGTACCCGCGCGTCACCCCGGCGCCTCCCAGGTACAGCTCCCCCGTCACCCCCACCGGCACCGGCTCGCCGGCTCCGTCCAGGACGTAGATCGTGGCGTTGGCGATGGGGCAGCCCGGCGGCATGGAACGGCTGGAGTAGCTGGCCAGGTCCGCCCGGGCGAAGTGGTGGGTGGTGATCCCGGTGGCCTCGGTGGAGCCGTACGGGTTCAGGAACACGGGACGGGGCTCCGGCACCTTCGCGAGCTGCCGCGGATACAGCGGCTCCCCGCCAAAGACCACGATCCGCAGCCCGCCGATCGCCCGGCCCCCGTCCGCCTCGACCAGCGCCTGAAAGCCCGTGGGCGTGACGTTCATCATGGTGATCCCCGACGCGACGATCTGCGCGGCGAGCCGGCCCGGCTCGAACGGCTCGCGCGCCAGGTGCACCCGGCCGCCCACGAACAGCGGGGCCATCAGGTTGCGCTGCGTCAGGTGAAAGCTGAAGGAGGTGACGACCAGGACCGCGTCGCGCTCCGTGATCCCGGTGGCGCCCAGGTACCAGTGCAGCAGGTTGGACGCGCCCCGGTGCGTCATCTCCACCCCCTTGGGACGCCCCGTGGAGCCCGAGGTGTAGATCACGTACGTCAGGTTCTCCGGCGTCAGCGCGGCGCGCTCCGGGTCGGTGTCCGGCTGTCCCTCCCACCACGCCGCGTCTTCGTCCAGCGCGAGCAGGGGCACGTCCAGCCCCGCCAGCCGTCCGGCCAGCGCCTCTTGCGTCAGCATCACCACGGGGGCGCTGTCCTGCACCATGTCCAGCAGCCGCTCCCGCGGATAGCCCGGGTCCAGCGGCAGGTACGCGCCGCCCGCCTTCAGCACCCCAAAGATGGCCACCACCAGCTCGGGCTCCCGCTCCACGCAGATCCCCACGCGCACGTCGGGGCCGACGCCGAGGCTCCTCAGGTGGTGCGCCAGCCGATTGGCGCGGGCGTTCAGCTCCCCGTACGTCAGCTCCCGGTCCTCGTAGACCACCGCCACCGCGTCGGGCGTGCGCCCGGCCTGCGCCTCGAAGCGCTCGTGGATGAACGAGCCGGCGGGATACGGCGCCTCCGTGCGGTTCCACTCGTCCACGACCAGCCGGCGCTCCTCGGGCGACAGCAGCGTCAGCCGGTCCACCGGCCGGGTCTCGCCGGCCGCCATCCCCGCGAGCATCCGGCGCAGGTATCCCGCGTAGCGCTCCACCGTCTCCCGGTCGAACAGCGCCGCCGCGAACACCACCTCACCCGCGACCCCGCCCCCCTCCTCGCGGAGCTCGAGCGAAAGGTCCAGCCCGGCCGCCGGGCGCGGCTCCAGGCCGGGCTGCTCGGGCCCGCTCACCGGTGCGTCCCGCCACGCGAACGCCGCCCGGAACAGCGGCGCGGGCGAAGGAGCGGCGCCGTTCGGCTGCACGAGCTCCACCACCCGCTCAAAGGGAAGGTCCCCGTTGCGCAGCGCCCCCTGCACGCGCGCCTGGACCCGGCCCAGCAGCTCCGCGGCCGTGGGCGAGCCCGACAGGTCCACCCGCACCGGCAGGGGGTTCACCAGGCGGCCGACCAGCCCTTCCGCCTCCGCGCGCTCCCGGCTGCCCGTGGAGGTGCCGATCACCAGGTCCGTCTGCCCCGAAAGCCGGCCCAGCACCGCGGCCCACCCCGCCAGCAGCGCCGTGGGCAGCGTGGCGCCATGCCGGCTGCCGAGCGCCCGTAGCGCCGCGGTCACCGTCTCGTCCAGCTCCAGCCGTACGTGGGCGCCGGCGTGGTCCGGCTGCGCGGGGCGCGGGCGGTCCGCCGGCAGCTCCAGCGGCTCCGGGGCGTACGCCAGCGTCTCCCGCCAGTACTCCGCCTGCTGCAGCAGCTGCTCGGCGGACAGCGGCAGACCCCCGTTGGGCTCGGCCTCCGGCAGCTCCACCCGGACCGTGCTCACCTTCACCGACAGCGGTGCGGAGAACGTCTGACCAGCAAGCACGTCCATAGCCTGTTTCCCTCAAAAAATCTCGCCTGAGACGTGAAACTGCGGGGCCCATGTGCCCCGCAGCTCCCTTGTCTCGCCAGCTCACGTGGATTCCCGATACTCGCTGATCGGCCCGGCCTGATAGGGGGAGACAGCCTCCCACGTCACCGCCTCGGTGACTGAGGCGGGGAAGGCGGTCCAACGGCGGGGGAGGCGGCGGTCCAGTTACCTCTGGCGCCTGACCGCACAGCCTTTGATCTGGAGGACCTCAGAAACTACGCGATGTCCAAGCAGGACTTGAAATTACGCGATGTCCAAACGAAGGAAACATATGATAACCGGGCGCCGGTCCGGTGTCAACGGGTCCTGTCCACAAAAGTGAGGAAAATGTATCTGCACCGTTCTTCACCGGCTGGCCGGCTACCAGAGGCACCCCGGTCGGGATCACCAGCCCGGCTTCGAGGCCGGCGTCGTGAGTTCATGTCGGATTAGGGGTTGCGCATAAACATCTGACGTGCTTATACTTGACGAACCGCGTGGGGTTCCCGCGCTCTGCTGGTTCGGGTCTCCATCTGTTCTCTCCTGCATTGGCACAAAAGGACACTCACCGCGTCGGCCGGCACGACGCGGAGAGTCGTTCGTGTGCTGCGGTGACCAGGTGTTTACGGTGAGGCAGGCCTGGGGGTTCCGGCGGGTGAAGATCTGACAGCTGGTATGTCGCGATCGGGCTGGCTCGCGCGTGAGGCGCCGGGCAGCCACTCCCATGCAAGCTGGAGCCTCCGCCGAAGGCGCCGGTGATCGCACGGGAGAAGCGGATGCTGCTCGGACACTCCCTGGCGGAAGGACGCAGCAGGAGCGCGGTTGCGCGCAAGCTCGGGATCAGCCGGGACACGATCCACCGGCCGATCCGCACCGGAGAGCTGGATCGAGACCTGGACGAGTAGCCGGTGCGCTGCAAGGCGCGCCCTGCGGTGGCGACGTGCGACGCACCCGGGCTCGTCACCCCCTTCCGACCGTCAGATTTTCCCCGCGCCCAAGATCGTGTTGCGTCTACGGGAAGGCATCGCCGGTAGGCCGGTGTCTTCCCCTCGATGAGATTTCGCCCGCGCCCAAGATCGTGTTGCGTCTACCGGAAGGCATCGCGGTAGGCCGGTATTCCCCTCGAACGGAGCAACGAAGTGACTGAGTTAGCGACCTCGGCCCGGCTGCTGCCGGCCGACCTGTGGCATATCTCGAACGTGACTGTGCCTGCTCAAGGCCTGTCAGCAGTGATCGTCGGCCTGGGACGAGCAGGGTTGGGTCTGCACATTCCCATCCTGGAGAAAATTCGCCGTGACGAGACCGCGGTTTCACCGTTCGGGACCGTCGTCGGCCTTGTCGACCCTGCGGAAACGGGAATCAAACGCTCGCTGCATCGTCTCGAGTACGACTACGGGTACGACCCGGGAGAGGTAAGCTGCGCGACCTCGCTCGCGGATCTGACAGGCGTCGATCCGGAGAATACGGTCGTGCACATCTGCACGCCCGCAGACGATCACGCATCAGCGCTGCGCGCCGCGACCGAGGCCGGATTCCGGCGTATCATCGTCGAGAAACCCTGCGCCGCCAACACCGCCGACGTTGACGACATGCGGCGTATCGCCGACCGGACGGGCGCCAGCATCGCCGTGATCAATCCGTACCTGTACAGCCGCTCCGTCGCCAGTTGCAAGGACAAGATCCAGCAGGTGGGACGCCAGCCCCACTACCTGGAATTCGAGATGTCGAAGCCGCGGACGACTCCGACACTGGCGGGGCGCTCAAAGCCGGAATCCGTCATGGACGTCGAGCTGCCACATCAGATCGCCACGGCGCTGTACCTCACCGACGCGTCGCGATACAGAGTTCTTCGCGCCGAAGTGCGGCACATGCACTACCGGGAGGCGGAGACCGAACCGTGCCAGGTCGTCCGGAACATGGGAGTCGGCATCATCGTTCTCGAGATGGATGACTGCATTGCCGTCCTCGTCTCCTATCTCGATGCGCTGACACGCACGCGGGAGTTGAAGCTGCGCTTTCCGAACACGGAACACATCGAGGCGTTCCTGCCGGTCACGGGAGACGACCACACCAGTGTGGTCATGGAGTACTTCGGTCACAATAGCGACGGGTCGACCCAGCAAACACGGGTCGCAAAGCTGCCCGACGACATGTTTGCGCGATGCCTGTTCGACATGTACTCGCGATTTGTCACCGATTCTCCGCAGCTCAGCGATCTCACCTTCAATCGGAAGGTGGTCGATGTGATGGACAAGGCGAAGACGCTCGCACGGATTCGAAGGTAGGGGCGCACGTGGCGAACGGGTCCCGGGCGGAACAGGCCCGGTTCTACGCCTGCTCCGGCTCGTGGTTTCTGGTGGCGGGCGGGTCGCCTGCTTCGAGCATCCGGGCGCCGGGCCATTCGGAAGTGCCGTCGGTCGATCTGATCGAAGCCAAGCAGCGTCGAGGCGGTTGACCGATCCGCCGCCAGCCGCTCCATCTACCGCCGCTTCAATGCAGCACGCCCGGTTTGCATTTACGGCGGGCTCCCGGGCGCGGCAGGTTCATATTCTACGTTCGCCTGGGGCGTGTACGTAGAAGCGGAACAGCCTGTTGGCGGCGGTGCGTACCCGGGCGTCTGCACCTATCTGCTGACACCTGCGCGTTGAGTCCTGGTGGATGCAGGAGGGTGCAGCCCCGTTCTGCGGCCTTTCCGCTCCAGAGTCGATCAACAGCCCGACTGGAGGATCAAGAAGTCGAGGCAGGTAATACCGGATCCGGGAAAACACACCCCCTGGGGTACAGAGGAACAGAGTCAAACAGAGGAAGCGAGCCAGTGTCCCTGCCGGCTTTCTCTGTCTGACTCTGTTCCTCTGTACGCTCAATCCCTTTCAGGGTCTGGTACAGGTACCTGCCTGTGGTGTACCGGCGCGACCTTCTCGACCGATTTCACCTCTACGACAGCCGGTAATCAACCATTTCCCGTAACCGTTCAGTGGGTAGTACAAGAGTGTAGACTTTGTTTACCTGGGCCACTACATATTGTGTCCCATGAGCATCATAGAGCAGCTGGAGGCGGC
>DATAAG010000188.1:0-8139 GCA_036260235.1 Longimicrobium sp. | reverse complement strand
TCGTTGTCTCTGGATGGGCCCTGCGGGTCCGCGCCACGCTTCGTACGCGGGTGCGCCCGCCGCACGGGACGGGCGCGGCGGACGAAGGCTCCCGCGCGCGGCGCGGCGGCGGAAGGCTCTTTGGGGCCGTGGCGCGGCGCGTGCGGGAGCCTTCGTCCGCCGCGCCCGTCCCGTGCGGCGGGCGCACCCGCGTACGAAGCGTGGCGCGGACCCGCAGGGCCCATCCAGAGACAACGAAACCGGATCTTTTCCATGACCGATACCCTGGCCGCGCCGGCGGCCGCGGAAACCAATCCCCTGCTCGCGCGCGAGCAGCCCATCCCCTTCGACCGCATCGCCCCCCGGCACGTGGTGCCCGCCGTGCGCGAGGCGCTGCGGCGCGCGCAGGAGGAGCTGGACGCGCTCATCCGGGTGCAGGGGGGGCGGACGTACGAGAACACCATCCAGGCGCTGGAGGAGATCGGCGAGCGGCTGGGCGAGGTGGTGCGTCCGGTGGCCCACCTCACGGGGGTGATGAACTCGCCGGAGCTGCGGGAGGCGTACGAGACGGTGCTCCCGGAGGTCTCCGCCTTCTACGCCCGCATTCCGCTGAACGCGGAGCTGTGGAGCGCCGTCCGCTCCTTCGCCGAGAGCGACGCGGGCCGCGCCGTCCAGGGGGTGCGCCGGCGCCATCTGGACAAGGTGGTGCGCAGCTTCGCGCGCGCCGGGGCGGACCTGCCGCCGGAGCAGAAGCAGCGCGTGGAGGCGCTGTGGGTGGAGATGTCGCGCCTGACCACGGAGTTCGCCAACCACGTCCTGGACAGCACCAACGCGTGGGAGCTGGTGCTGACGGACGAGGCGGAGCTGGAGGGGCTCCCCGACTCCGCCCGGGCGCAGGCGCGCGCCGCCGCGCAGGCGAAAGGGATCGATGGATGGCGGTTCACGCTGCAGCTGCCCTCCTACCAGCCCTTCATGCAGTACGCCGCCCGCCGCGACCTGCGCGAGCAGATGTACCTGGCGTACGTGAACCGCGCCTCCAGCGGCGAGCACGACAACCGGCCGCTGGTGCGCCGCATCCTGGAGCTGCGCCGCGAGCTGGCGCAGATCCTGGGCTACCGGGACTACGCGGACATGGCGCTGGAAGAGAGCATGGCCGGCAGCGGCGCCCGGGCCGTGGCGTTCGAGGAGGACCTGGCGGAGCGCACCCGCCCCCACTGGCGGCGCGAGATGGAGGAGCTGGAGGCGTTCGGGCGCGCCGAGCTGGGGCTGGACGCCCTGGAGCCGTGGGACGTGTCGTTCTGCACGGAGCGGCTGCGGCTTTCCCGCTACGACCTGGACGCGGAGGCGCTGCGGCCGTACTTCCCGCTGGACCGGGTGCTGGAAGGGCTCTTCGGGCTGACGGAGCGGCTGTTCGGCATCCGCGTGGTGCCGCGGGAGATGAGCGCGGTGTGGCACCCGGAGGTGCGCTTCTACGACGTGCTGGACGAGGGCGGCGCCACGCTGGGCAGCTTCTACACGGACTGGTTCCCGCGCGAGAGCAAGCGCAGCGGCGCGTGGATGAACGGCCTGGTGGTGGGGGGCCCGCGGCGCGGCGGGTGGAAGCCGCACCTGGGGCTGGTGGTGGCGAACGTCTCGCCGTCGGAGGGCGGGCGCCCCGCCCTGCTGACCCACCGCGAGGTGCAGACCGTCTTCCACGAGTTCGGGCACCTGCTGCACCACGTGCTCTCCCGGGTGGAGGTGCCGGCGCTGGGGGGCACGCGCGTCCCCAGCGACTGGGTGGAGCTCCCCTCGCAGATCATGGAGAACTGGACCTGGGAGCGCCCCGCGCTGGACCTGTTCGCCCGCCACTGGCAGACGGGCGAGCCGATCCCCGAGGAGCTTTACCGGAAGATGCTGGCGGCGCGCACCTTCATGGGCGCCTACCACCAGATGCGGCAGCTCAGCTTCGGCACGGTGGACCTGGACCTGCACGTGCGCTTCGACCCCGCCGCCGACGGCGACCCGATCGAGCGGGCGCGCAGGGTGATGGAGGGCTTCCACCCCTACCCCCACTTCGCGCGCGACCACTTCATCACCAGCTTCTCCCACATCTTCAGCGGGGGATACGCGGCGGGGTACTACAGCTACCTCTGGTCCGCGGTGCTGGAGGCGGACGCCTTCACCCGCTTTCAGCGCGAGGGGCTGTTCAGCCGCGAGGTGGGCCAGGCGTTCGTGGACCACGTGCTCAGCCAGGGCGACGCGGAGGACCCGGCGGAGCTCTTCCGCCGCTTCATGGGCCGCGACCCGGACCCCGAGGCGCTGCTGCGGCGGGACCTGGGCGTGGGGCAGGACGTGGAAGAGGTGGAGGGATCGTCCGCGTAACCCCTGAGCGGGCAAACCCGCCGCTCGGACTGCCAGAAGCCCCGTCTCGCCGCCGCGGACGCGTCGCCGAACGGGGCTTCGCCTGCATGCGAATGAGTGGCGACGGAGGTCGCAGCCTATTCCCTGTTCCCTATTCCCTATTCCCTGTTCCCTAATTCCCTGTTCCCTATTCCCTTACGCCGCCAAACGTCTCCCACATCCGCCCTAAGTCGTTTCAGGCACGCAAGATGCAAACATACGTCGCCCACGCCCGCGGCAGCACGCGGGCAGCGGGAGACGCCTGAAACGGAGTATCCGATGAACGCCAGACGCATCTTCGCCGCCGCCGCGATCGCCGTCGCCACCGCGGCATGCTCCGGCGGCAGCAGTCCGACGCTCTCCGACAACCCGGGCGTGGACGACGGGCCCGAGGTGGTGCCCACCGCGCCCCCAACGGATACGAGCGGCTTCGTCCCGCCGGTCATCATCCCGTAAGCGGCGGCGACCCGTCCCGCGCAGACGACTCCGAGGCGCCCGGTCCGTCACCGGGCGCCTCGCGCGTCAGGCCCAGCGCGCGCAGCCGCTTCTGCAGGCTCTGGCGGTGCAGGTCCAGCGCGCGGGCGGTGGCGGAGACGTTGCCGCCGTGCCGCTCCAGCGCGGCCGCCAGGAATCCCCGCTCCCACGCGTCCATCGCCCGGTCGCGCGCCTCCGCGAAGGGCAGCCCCGCCAGCGCGGCGTCCACCGCGCCCACTCCCGCGCGGCTTTCCGCCAGCTGCGGCGGCAGGTCGCGCGCCTCGATCCGGTCGCCCTCGGCCATCACCACCGCCCGCTCCACCGCGTTGCGCAGCTCGCGTACGTTCCCCGGCCAGTCGTACGACAGCAGCAGCCGGCGCGCGCCCTCGCCGAAGCCGCGCACCTCGCGGCCGTACCGCTGGGCGAAGTGCGCCAGGAAGTGCAGCGCCACCGGCACCACGTCCTCGCGCCGGTCGCGCAGCGGGGGCAGGTGCAGGGGGATCACCTGCAGCCGGTAGAGCAGGTCCTCGCGAAAGGCGCCGGACGCCGCCATCTCCGCCAGCGGCCGGTTGGTGGCCGCCACCACGCGCACGTCCACCGGCACCGGACGGGTGGAGCCCAGCCGGGTGACCTGCCGCTCCTCCAGCGCGCGCAGCAGCTTGGCCTGCGCCGCCGGCGCCAGCTCGCCCACCTCGTCCAGGAAGAGCGTGCCGCCGTCCGCCGCCTCGAACAGCCCTTCCGCGTCCCGGTCCGCGCCGGTGAACGCGCCGCGCACGTGGCCAAAGAGCTCGCGCTCCACCAGCTCCCCGGGCAGCGCGGAGCAGTTGAGCGCGACGAACGGCCCCGACTTCCGGCGGCTCTCGGCATGCAGCGCCCGCGCGACCAGCTCCTTTCCCGTGCCGCTCTCGCCGGTGACGAGGACGGTGGCGTCCGTGGGGGCGGCGCGGCGGATCACCCGCACCACCTCGCGCAGGAGCGCGCTGTCGCCGATCAGGCCGCGAAAGTCGCCCGCCAGCTCCTGCCGCAGCCGCGCGTTCTCCGCCCGCAGCGACAGCACCTCGCGGGCGCGGCGGACGAGGGCGCGGATCTCCTCGTTGTCGAACGGCTTGGGGACGTAGTCGTACGCGCCCTCGCGCAGCGCCCGCACCGCCGTGCGCTCGTCGCCGTGCGCGGTGACCAGGACGAAGAGGGTGTCCGGGTGGCGGGCGCGCACCTCTTCGAGGAGGGCGAGTCCGTCCATCGCCGGCATGGTCAGGTCGCTGAGCACCAGGTCCGCCGGCGCCTCGTCCAGCGCGGCGAGGGCGGCGGGCGCGTGCTCCGCCTCGCGCACCTCGTGCCCGTCGCTCTCCAGCAGCTCCGCCAGCGAGAACCGGATCGCCCGCTCGTCGTCAACGACCAGGATGCGCATTCGGAAGAGGCAGGAGACAGGAAGAGGGGACGGCTACGACACAGCCCGGCAGCCGCGACGAGACGGCCCCATCAACTCCAGGGAAGGCCACCGATCTCAACGATGAAGTCGCCCGCTCCGGAGGGTTCGATCGCTCACGGGCTCGCTTCCGTCGATATCACCATCAGCCGGCGAGGCGGTGGTGGGGATGAGGATGCGGAACTCGGCGCCGCCGCCGGGGGCATCGTCCACGTCCACCGTCCACCCTTCCTCCCGCGCCACGCGGCGAACGACGGCCAGCCCCAGCCCCGTCCCGTCGCCGCCGGTGTGGAACGGCTCCCAGATGCGCGCCCGCTCCTCGCGCGGCACGCCGGGGCCCTGGTCGCGCACCACGACCTCCGTTCCGTCCGCCGTCTGCCGCGCGGAAAGGGTGACCGCGCTCCCGGCCGGCGCGTGCTCCACCGCGTTCAGCAGCAGGTTCAGCAGCGCCTGCGCCAGCGGCTCGCGGGCGGAGTGCGCCGTCACCCCGTGCGCCTCCGCGCTCACCCGCACCCGCGCCTTCTCCGCGCGCCCGGCCACCAGCAGCGCCAGGTCCTCGAAGAGCGGGGCCAGCGGCGTGCGCGCCTTGGCGTCCCGTACCCGCGGCGCCCGCCGGGCGATGCCGAGCAGGTTCGCCACCAGCCGCTCCACCCGCCCCACCTCCTCCAGGATCACCGTGGCGTAGCGGCGGCGCCTGTCTTCCGCGATCTCCTCCTCCGCCAGCCGCTGCGCCAGCGAGCGGACGCCGGTGAGGGGATTGCGGATCTCGTGCGCCAGCGACGCGGAGAGCTCGCCCACCACCGCCAGCCGCTCCTGCTCCGCCGCGGCCGCCGCCAGCTCGCCGGTGCGGACGGCGCGCACCTCGATGTCGTAGAAGCGCAGCCGCGCCACGCCGTAGAAGAGCAGCCCCTGGATCCACACCATCGCCAGGGGCATGACGTACACGCTGGTGGAGCCGCGGGTCAGGACGCCGCCCAGCACGCCGACGGGCATCACCATCGTCATCCCCAGCAGGATGGTGCGGCCGATGCGGCGCTCGTGCGGGCTGCCGCCGTGCTTCCCCATCCGCCGCAGGAAGAGCCAGGTGGCGGCGCTCCACGCGCCCACCGTCCACGCCGCCAGCACCCACTCCGTCTCCCGCGCGTTCACCGACTGCAGGTCCAGCGGCAGCAGCGCCAGCGCCAGCGCGATCGCCCCCGCCGCGCCGGGCGTGGAGCCGTGGTTCTCCCAGACGGAGAAGGCCAGGAACAGCCCGGGCGCCATGTGCACCGCCCCGCTGACGACCGGCCCCAGCCGGTCCCACGAGTCCGTCGCGAACGCCCACCCCTGCGCGGCCAGCCACACCATCAGCGAGAGCTGAAAGACGGCGAACCAGCGGACGGCGGAGGAGCGGGGGTTGAAGAGGAGGAGCAGCAGCGTTCCCGTGAAGGTCACGCCCAGCGCGAAGAACGCCACCGCCGCCGCGAGCGCGTCGTTCATCAGAAGGTGAGCCCCAGGCCCAGGACCAGGGTGGGCTGCGAGAAGTAGGAGTACACCGGGCGGCGCTCCGCGTAGCCGGCGCCGTAGGTATAGCCGGACACGTTCTCCCTGTCCAGAACGTTCAGCGCCTCCAGGTACACCACCCCCACGCCCGCCCGCATCGGCAGGTAGCGGGTGAGGCGGGCGTCCAGCCGCTGGTAGCCCGGCAGCCGCGCCCCGTTGGGCTCGCCGTAGACAGGGACGGTGCGCCCGTCCGCGCCCTCCGCGCCGCCGGTGATGTCCGTGAACGGCTTGCCCGAGCCGAGGCGCAGCGTGCTCCCCAGCTCCCACCGGGGGCGGAAGCTCCACCGCGCCACGCCGGTGAGCGAGTGCCGCACGTCCACCGCGCCGGGCACCGTGCGCCCGTCCTCCAGCTCCACCCGGCCGTCCAGGTACGAGTAGGTGATCCACCCGTTCAGCGCGCGCTCCCCGCTCCAGCGCACGATGGCGTCGATCCCCCGCACGCTCCCCGCGGTGATCTGCGGCCCGTCCCCGTCCTCCACGTAGTCGGCGTACTCCTTGACGTACCCCTCCACCTTGAGCGACGGCTCCCCGCCGCGCTCCGCGCCGATCACCAGGTGCCGCGCACGGGTCGGCGTCCCCGCGGGGGAGCCGGCGTCGGGGACGCGGTACTTCGTGCGCCAGCGGCCCTGGTGAAAGACGCCGCCGCCCATCCGCAGCGTCCACTCCCCCGTGCGCCAGGCCAGCGCCAGCCGCGGGTCCGCGCTCCACCCCTCCTCCCCCGGCAGCCGGTCCGCCCGCACCCCGGCGATCACCGCGATGGAGGACGAGAGCGCCCGCTCCGCCTCCACGTACCCGCCCAGGTGCCGCGCGTCCTCCGCCGTGTCGATCTCGTCGGTCGGCGAGCCGGGCGCCAGGCGGTCGGTGGAGGGCACCGTGCCGGCCTGCGCGTTGTCCATCCACGCCCCCTCGGCGCCGAAGGAGAGGCGTCCGCCGCCGGCCAGCGAGACGTCCGCGTCCACCCGCGCGGTGGCGCCGCGGTCGGTGCGCTCGCGGTCCAGCACGCCGAAGCGAAAGCGCGTCTGCCGCCGCGAGCCGGAGACGGCGCCCCGCAGCGCCACGCGCCCGTCCGCCAGCAGGGTGCGCCCGCTGAGCGCGGCCAGGCGGTTGCTGCCGCGGCTGTGGAAGGGGCCGGTGTAGCCGTACGCGTCCACCTCTCGCGCCAGCGCGTCCTCGTCCGCCATGGCCGTCAGCTTCACCTCGCTCCCCGCGCGGGGGGTCCACACCGCGCCGGCCATCCCCTCCAGCGCGGCGGGGGCGCGGGCGAACTCGTCCGCGCGGCCGTGCATGGCCAGCATGAGCCCGGCGTCCGTGCCGCGCAGCGTGGCCCAGGCGCCCACGCTGGACGTCATCGGCAGGCGCACGCTGGTGCCCAGCTGCACGGTGTTGGCGTTCAGCGCCAGCGTGCGCGTGTCCGGCCGGCCGATGGTGCGCACGTCCAGCACGCCGGAGAGCGCGTCGCCGTAGCGGGCGCCGAAGCCGCCGCTGGAGAAATACGCCGCGTCCAGCACCTGGCTGTCCAGGATGCCGAACGACGAGCCGTTCAGCGTCTCGTACCGCCCGGGATAGAAGAGCCGCGCGCCGTCCACGAAGACGGGCGCCTCGGCGGGGTCGCCGCCGCGCACGTACAGGTCGCTCCCCTCGGCCGCGCGGGTGGCCCCGGGGGCCGCCTGGAAGGCCTGCATCACGTCCGCCGTGCCGCCCGGGGTGGTGAGCACGTCCACGCGCGTGAGGGCCACGGCGCTGCGCGTGTCGTCCATGCGCGTGCCGCCCTCCACCGTGATCGCCTCCATCCGCACCACCTTGCCGCTGTCCCGCGCCGCGGTGCCCGTCCCGGCCGCCGCGGAACCTCCCGCGCTCCCGCCCAGCTTCTCCGCGAAGCGCGCGTCGGATGGAAAGAGCGCCGCCCCGCGCCGCCAGAGCGCCGCCGCGTCCGCCTCGCGCCCGCTGCGGCGGTACAGGTCGCCCAGGTAGAGGTACGTGTTCGCGAAGTGGGGCTGCGCCACGTCACCCTGCTGGCGCAGCAGGGTCTCCAGGTGGCGGATGGCGTCCGGCGTGCGCCCCAGGAACTCCGGCGTGTGGTAGTGGTGCATCGCCAGGGTGAAGCGCGCCTCCCAGTGCGTGGAGTCGATCTGCAGCGCCTCTTCCAGCAGCGCGTTCGCCTGGCCGATCAGGGCGCCCTTGCCCATCATGTCCGCGAAGGGAAGCTCGCACTGGGCCCGTACGCCCGCCATCAGCACCCGCGGATCGATGCCGCGCGGCTCCGCCTGCAGCCACTCGCGCAGCAGCCCCGCCGCGCGCTGCGCCGCAGGCCGCGCCGCCGCCTGGTCCTGGCGCGCGCC
>DATAAG010000187.1:0-2992 GCA_036260235.1 Longimicrobium sp. | reverse complement strand
GCCGACGAACTTCTCGGCGTTCAGCTCCGGCCGGCCCAGGTAGCCCCGTGCCACCCCTCCGCCCGAGATCCACACCTCGCCGGGCACTCCCACCGGCGCCATCTCACCGCGCGGGCCGCGGACGGCCAGGCGCACTCCCGGGAGGGGCCGCCCGAGCGGGTGCCCGGCGACCGCACCCTCCGCGGGCACGGCATACGTCGCGCAGATGATCGTCCCTTCGGTCGGCCCGTAGAGGACGCGCGTCTCCGCGGCCGGGAAAAGCGCGCGCATGTCCTCCAGCAGGTCGGGCGGCACCGTGTCCCCGCCCACCAGCAGGAGCCGCAGCGAGGGAAGCATCCCCCCGCCGCGCGCGGCCTCCACAACCTGGCGCATCAGCGCGGGAACGGCGTGCAGCACGGTCGCGTCCGCGCAGGCGTCCGCCAGCGCCTCCACGTCGCGCACCACCTCGCGCGCAACGACGCGCGTCGCGCCGCCCGCCAGCAGGGGTGCCAGCATCTCCAGCAGCGAGATGTCGAACGCGACCGAGGCGAGCGCCGGCACCACGTCGTCCGCGCCCAGGCCCAGGACCTCCAGCGCCCCGCCCAGCGTGTGCGCGAGCTGGCCGTGCTCCACCATCACCGCCTTAGGCGTGCCCGTGGACCCCGAGGTGTAGATGAGGTAGGCGAGGTCGTTCCCGCCCGGCTCGCTCGCCAGGTCGTGCTCCCCTTGCCGTGCGAGAGGGGAAGGGGCCGGGGGCAGGGACGGCCCGTCCATCCGCACCACCTCCGCCTGGTGCTCCGGGAGCACCTCGGCGACGGCGGACTCCGTCAGCACGTGCGAAGCACCGGAGTCGCGCAGCAGGAAGGACAGGCGCTCGGCCGGGTAGCCCGGGTCGAGCGGGAGATAGACGCCACCCGCCTTCCAGACCGCCAGCGGCGCGACGACCGAGCCCGTGCCGCGCGCCAGGCACACGGCGACCGTGGTCCCCGCCCTGACGCCGCGGCTCCGAAGCTCCAGCGCGAGACGGCCGGCGTACGCGTTCAGCTCGGCGTAGGAGAGCGACTCGCCTTCGAACAGGACCGCCGTCGCGCCCGGCGTGCGGGCGGCCTGCGCCGCGAAGCGGCGGTGCACCGGGACGCCACCCGCGTCCTCGCAGGCGGGACCGCTCCCGTACGCGAGGAGCCTCTGAGCCTCCTCCGGGGGCAGGATCGCCAGGCGCGACAGGCGCTCCTCCGGCGAGGCGACGGCCGCGGCGAGCACGACCCGGTACTGCGCCGCGAAACGCTCGATGGTGGCGGCGTCGAACAGGTCGGTTCGGAAGCGCAGGCTCCCGACCAGCTCCTCGCCCACCTCCCTGAGGTCCAGCTCCAGGTCGAAGCGCACCGTCCGGATCTCGCCCTCGAACGGCTCCAGCCGAAGCCCGGCAATGGCGAGCCCCTCGCCGGAGCCCGCGTTCTGGAGCGCGAACATCACCTGGAAGAGCGGCGTGTGCGACAGGCCTCGCTCCGGAGCGACCTCCTCCACCAGCCGCTCGAACGGCAAGTCCTGGTGGGCGTATGCCCCCAGCGCCGTCTCCCGCACGCGGCGCAGGAGCTCCTGGAACGACGGGTCGCCGGAAAGATCGATGCGCAGCGCGAGCGTGTTGACGAAGAAGCCGATCAGCCCCTCCGTCTCCACCCGTGTGCGTCCCGCGATCGGCGAGCCGACGACCAGGTCCTCCTGCCCCGACCAGCGCGAGAGCAGCAGGTCGAGGGCGGCGTGCGTCACCATGTAGAGCGTAGCCCCTTCCCGCCGGGCGAGCGCGCGGAGCCCACGTGTGATGTCCGCGGGAAGGCGGAACACGTGTGAAGCGCCGCGCGAGCTCGCCACCGCGGGGCGCGGGCGGTCGGTCGGGAGCTCCAGTGCGGGGGGCGCGCCGCCCAGCCGCTCCCGCCACCAGTCGAGCTGGCGGCGGAGCACCTCGCCCCGTAGCCAGCTGCGCTGCCAGACCGCGTAGTCCGCGTACTGCACCGCCAGCTCCGGCAGCGGCGACTCCCCCCCGTCCCGGTACGCCGCGTAGAGCGCCGACAGCTCCCGGAAGAGCACCCCCATGCTCCACCCGTCGCTGACGGCGTGGTGCATCGACAGCAGCAACACGTGGTCTTCCTCGCCCAGCCGCAGCAGCGACGCGCGGAAGAGCGGACCCGCCGAGAGGTCGAACGCCCGCCGCGCCTCCTCGCGGGTGCGCAGCCTGGCCGCCGCCTCGCGATCCGCCTCGCTGAGCCCCGACAGGTCCTCCACCGCCAGGGCGAAGCCGCCGGAGGACGCGATCACCTGCACCGGCGAGCCGTCCACCTCCCGGAAGGTGGTGCGCAGCGCCTCGTGCCGCCGGACGATCTCGCCCAGCGCGCGCGCCAGCGCCGCCTGGTCCAGCGCACCTTCCAGGCGCCGTGCCACGGGCATGTTGTAGACGTCGCTTCCCGGCTCCAGCCGGTCGATGAACCAGAGCCGCTCCTGCGCGAACGACAGCGGCAGCGCCCCCGTGCGCTCGGCCGGCACCACCGCGGGCAGGGCGGGCGCGCCGGCGCGCCGGATCTCCTCCACGCGGCCGGCCACCTCCGCCACCGTGGGTCCCTCGAAGAGCGCCCGCAGCGGCAGATCTACGCCGAACAGCTCGCGCACCCGCGACACCACCCGCGTGGCCAGGAGCGAGTGCCCGCCCAGGTCGAAGAAGCTTTCCTCCACGCCCACGCGCTCCAGGCGCAGCACCTCCGCCCAGATCCCCGCCAGCACCTCCTCCACGGGGGTGCGCGGCGCCACGTACTTCTCCTCCGCCGACGCGAGCTCCGGCACCGGCAGCGCCTTACGGTCCAGCTTGCCGTTCGCCGTCAGCGGGAGCGCGTCCAGGCGGACGATCGCGCCGGGGAGCATGTGCTCCGGGAGCCGCCCCCGCAGGTGCTCACGCACCTCATCCGCCGCCACCTCGCCGGCCACGTACGCCACCAGCCGCCGGTCCCCCGCCGTGTCCTCGCGC
>DATAAG010000186.1:0-8390 GCA_036260235.1 Longimicrobium sp. | reverse complement strand
GAAGACGTTGGAGAGCGACGAAGCCGGCAGGCGAAGCGCGGGGTGAAAAGAAAGCAGAGCCGTTACCCCGTCCGGAACCGGGATGACTGTTCCCGGACAGTAAAGCGAACCCTGGAGCTCCTTAGGTAAACGGTATTGCGCCTGCGCGGACTTCGGCCGCGCGCATCCTGCCGGCTCTCCGCAGGTGGGCTCACCCTGCATTAGAATGCCCGGTCGAGGTCCACGTCGTAACCCGCTCCCCTCAGCTCGACAGCCAGCTGGAGCCTCCACGCGCCCCGGGCGTCCAGAGGGACGTACGCAATCCCATGATAGTCCGACGGAAGTTCTACTCCCTCCGAGTAAATGGGGCATACCCGATTCCGTCCCAGCTTTCCGATGAAATAGCCGAGCTCGAGAATTACGTTCTGTCGCGCGCGTGGTTGCCGGCCGGGCTCCCTCAGCGACCCGCCCTCGTCATCGGCGGTCAGCAGAACCACGGCGTATCCGACGTCGGAATGATGCTCGAATTTCTCGATGATCGTTTTTCCGGCGTTTGGTTGCTCGCTCAGGATCACCGGCTCCAATCCAAGCTTCTCCAGCAGCCGGGCGGTTTGCTCCCGTGCCGCTCCGTCATGTCCATGTACCACGAAAACGCGTTTGTTCAGCGGGTCGACCGGCGACGTACCTGCTCTGCCGGGCGCTGAAAGGTCTTCCGAGAGAGACACCGCGGCGGGCACACAGGCCAGCACTGCGTGGAGACGATGGATTCGCTCGACGACGCGTTGTCTGAAGGCGGCTGCTTCCTCATCGATGGTTGCTCCGAACAAGGGGCCGCGTACCTCTTCGTACCAGGCCGCGATCGACTGGTCGGTGAAGCTACGGCGCATGAAGTTCGCGTTGTCTGCATGCCAGCTCCGAGAGACCCGGTAAACAGCATAGAGATCTTCCCGCGAGGTGATCGACCGTGCATGTAATTCCTGTCCCGTCCGAATTCGCTGCGCCAGCTCGCGGGAGACGTTGCCGCGGCTGGCTTCCGGGGAGAGAAGGATCGGGGTCCGGAACGGGGGCTCAGCTGGTCGTGCCATTGTTTGCGACCTCTCGCCAGGACATAAACGCCATGGATCACGGCACTCGTCATCGCCAGGTGCCCGGCCCGCGCCGATAATTTCGAGAATAGGCAGGTGCGGGAGGGCTGACAACGCTCTCCTGCCCGTGGCCGGTCCGGTGCAGACGCGCTGAAGGGACGCTCTGGTGCAGACGCACCGTGCAATCGGCGAAGCAACTCTGGCCCGGGTTGCTGCCGCATTCCTCCGGTCCGACCGAGACCCCGCGTGGCGTGACGCTTGCGCCGGGCACGGCAATCCAGACGTTTGGAAGGACCTGCCTGTGTGGAGTGGATGTCGAATGCAGCAGTCTCGTTGCGTGCGCACCCGCCTTGTTGCGTGCGTAGCTGCCGGGTCGATCGCGCTCGCGGGGTGCGTGTCGGCGGGGGTGGGGCAGGCGTCCGCGCCCGCCGCGACGGACCCCGTCGTCATCCCGCCGGTGGAGCGCATCGACTCCATCTTCGCGCGGTTCAGCGCGCCGGGCTCGCCGGGGTGCGTGCTGACGGTGATGCGCGCGGGCGACATCGTCCTTTCGCGCGCGTACGGCGTGGCGAACAGGGAGACGGGAGAGCCGCTTTCCACGCGCTCGGTGATCGACGCGGGGTCGCTCACCAAGCAGTTCACGGCGTACGCCATCGCCCTGCTGGCGGCGGAAGGGCGGCTGTCGCTGGACGACGACGTCCGCAGGCACATCCCCGAGCTGCCCGCGTATCCGCACACCATCACGCTGCGCCACCTGCTGAACCAGGCGAGCGGGCTGCGCGAGTACACGGAGATCCGCACCCTCGCGGCGAACGGCCTGGACGGGACGCAGCTCCTGCTGCGCGCCAACGGCCTGAGCTTTCGCCCGGGCGACCAGTATCTCTACTCCAACACCGGCTTCCACCTGCTGGGATGGGTGGTGGAGCGGGTGTCGGGGCAGCCGCTCGCCACCTTCCTGCACGAGCGCCTCTTCCGGCCGCTGGGGATGATCCACACGCGGCTGCCGGTGGACAGCGCGCGGACCGCGGAGCGCGCGCACGCGTACACGCGCGGCGACACCGGCTGGGTGCACCAGCTGCCGCCCCCCGAGCCGGGCCAGGGCGACATGGGGCTGCTCACCACGCCCGAGGACCTGGCGAAGTGGGACCGCAACTTCTACGAGCCGCGCATCGGCGGGGGCGCGGTGCAGGCCATCCTGCGCGATTCGCTGCGGCTGAACGGCGGCGGGCTCTCCACCTACTCGTTCGGGCTGCACCGCGAGCCGTACCGCGGGGTGCGGCGGGACTGGCACGGCGGGCAGGCGTTCGGATTCCGCTCGCAGTGGTGGCGCTTTCCGGACCGGCGCATCTCCTTCCTCACCGCCTGCAACACGCGCACGGCGGAGCCCGGCGGGCTGACGGAGCGGGTGGCGGACCTGTTCCTGGCGGAGGATTTCGCGGCCGCGGGGCACCCGGTGCGGGCGGAGGCCCGGATCGACTCCGCGGCGGCGGCGCCGTACTTCGGCTTCTACGTGGGCCGGGCGGCGCACCAGCCGCGCTTCGTGCAGTGGCGCGACGGGCGGTTCGCGGTGCGGTACGTGGCCACGTTCTACGACCTGGTGCCCGTCGCGCCCGGCCGCTTCCGCGTGCGCGGGCAGCCGCTGGAGCTGGCGTTCACCCCGGCGCCGGGCGGAGGGATGCGGCTGGAGGAGCACGGGTACGGCGCCGCCGCGCCGGTCGTGTACGAGCGCCCCGGCCCCGCCGAGCCCCGGCCGCCGCTCTCCGACTACGCGGGCGTGTACCGCAGCGCCGAGCTGGGGACGGAGTGGCGGCTGGAGCCGCGTGGCGAGGCGATCCGCGCCGCGCTGCCGCGGGACACGACGGAGCTGCGCTACGCGGGCCGCGACGCGTACTCCGACGGCTACGTGCTGGTGCTGTTCCGGCGCGACGGGGCGGGGCGGGTCGTCGGATTCGATGCGTCCACGCCGCGGCTGCTGGGCGTCGCGTTCACGCGCGAACGGTAGCCGGCGGGGGCCCTCCCCCGGCGGCGCCTGGCGCGCGCCACCCCCTCCCGCAAACTGCGCGGGAGGGGGGATACACTTCGGTGCGTTGCGGCTCGCCGGAATCAGCGCGAACCAACTCCGCTGATTCCGTTGACTCCGTGTGAGGCCCGTTTTTCAGGCCGCGGACGCGGCCTCGGCGGGGGCGGCGAGGGCATCGCGGGCCCGGGCGGTGAGCTCGTACGAGCGCAGGCGGGCGGCGTGGTCGTAGACCTGCGAGGTGACCATCAGCTCGTCGGCGCCGGTGCGGGCGATGAAGGAGGCCAGGCCCTCGCGCACCGCCTGCGGCGCGCCGACCACGGAGCAGGAGAGCACCTCGTCCAGCATCGCGCGCTCGAACGGGTGCAGCTGGCTGTCGAAGTCGTCCACCGGCGGCTGCAGCTGCGTGGGACGGCCGCGGCGCAGGTTCAGGAACGCCTGCTTAACCGAGGTCATCAGCCGCCGCGCCTCGTCGTCCGTATCCGCCGCGAAGACGTTGATCCCCAGCATCACGTACGGCCTGTCGAGCTGCGCCGACGGCTCGAAGCGCTCGCGGTACACCTCGATGGCCTGCATCATCATCGCCGGCGCGAAGTGCGAGGCGAAGGCGTAGGGAAGCCCCAGCGCGGCGGCGAGCTGCGCGCCGTACAGGCTGCTGCCCAGGATCCACACCGGCACGTCCAGCCCCGCGCCGGGAACGGCCCGGACCCGCGCGCCCGGGTCGCCGTCGCGGAAGTAGCCCATCAGCTCCACCACGTCCTGCGGAAAGCCGTCCGCCTCGGCGTTCAGAGTGCGGCGGAGGGCGCGGGCGGTCACCTGGTCGCTCCCCGGTGCGCGGCCCAGCCCCAGGTCGATGCGCCCCGGGAAGAGCGCCTCCAGCGTGCCGAACTGCTCCGCGATCACCAGCGGCGCGTGGTTCGGCAGCATGATGCCCCCCGCGCCGACCCGCATCGTGCTCGTGGCCGCCGCCACCTGGCCGATGATGACGGAGGTGGCGGCGCTGGCCACGCCAGGCATGTTGTGGTGCTCGGCCAGCCAGTAGCGGTGGTAGCCCCAGCGCTCCGCGTGCCGCGCCAGGTCGATGGTGTTGCGCAGGGCCTGCCCCGCGTCGCCGCCCGCGACGATCGGCGCCAGGTCCAGCACGGAGAACGGAATTGGTTCCGGCATCTGCGTCATCCTCAGAGAAAAATCCGAACCGCCCGCGGAAGCCCCACGTGCGGTTCATCATCGCGATCCGCGCCGCGTCCCTGCGATTGCGGCGCATCGTGTGCCGGCGGATGATACACGGATGCCCGCGGTCGGGTCGCGGGGATCCTGCGGGACAGCGACTGAAGTCGCCGCCACCACTACGCGCTGTCCGCCTTCGCGGACAAACGGCGAACGGCAACTGCAAACGGCGATCGACCGATGAAGGAGCATCGCGCCCCGATCCAGGTGGCGCTGTACGAGCCGGAGATCCCGCCGAACGCGGGGAACGTGGCGCGGCTGTGCGCGGCCACGGGGTCGCCGCTGCACCTGATCGGGCGGCTGGGCTTCTCGTTCGCGCACCCGAAGGCGAAGCGGGCGGTGATGGACTACTGGGAAGACGTGGACGTGCGGCGCCACGTGGCGTGGGAAGACTTCGCGGCGGCCGTCGAGGGCCGCCGCGTGTGGATGCTGACCACGAAGGGCGGGCGGACGATCTGGGACGCCGGCTTCGCGCCCGGCGACGTGCTGCTGTTCGGCCCGGAGTCGCGGGGCCTGCCGGAGGAGCTGCTGTCCGCCGCGCCGGAGCGGTGCCTGCGCATCCCGATGGCGCCCGGCGCGCGCTCGCTGAACCTGGCGACCGCGGCCGGCATCGCGCTCTACGAGGCGCTGCGGCAGACGGGGCTGCTCCCGGACGGTCGCTGATCCACCACCCGGAGCAACGGAGCGAGGACGCGGAGGCGTGATGTCGTCCTCGCGTCCTCGTTCCTTTCCTCCGCGCCCTCCGCGTGCTGCGTCTCCCTACCGCCGCGCGCTCGCGGGGCGCGGCGAGCAGCCGAGGGAGTCGGGCGGGGGCCTGCCGCGGCCGCGGTGCCAGCGGCGGCACGGGGGGAGCGAGTCGAGCGGAAGCACGGCAGCCGGGTAGCGCCTGCCGCCCATGGGTCCGTATGCCACCCGCTGCCCGGGGCGCAGACGGAGGAGCTGGTCTTCCGAAACCTGCACATGCAGCGGGTAGCCGTGGCTGGGCCGGAGGACGGCCCCGTTTCTTTCGTTTCTCCACCCCACGCGGCGGTTGGGCGGAAGGCTGTCGACCTTCGGCCAGGCGGGCGGCGTCATCCAGGTCCCGGCAAGGCGCAGCGTGTCCACGGGCGTCCACTGCGGCGCACGGTACGTGTAGTACGGCTCCATCACCGGTACCTGGCGGTAGACGGGCTTCCTTTCCGTCACCGTCTCGTAGAAGGTCTCGTCCTCGTACACGGGAACGGAGACTCGCTCGGTGCGGGTGACGGTCTCGTACTCCGGCTCGGTGCACTCCACGTCCTCGAAGTAGCCGTTCCCCAGGTCGCGCGATCCGCACGTGTAGGTGCGCGTGCCGGTCTGCTCGCGTTCCGAGACGGTGCGCGATTCTTCGCGGTAGCCCTGCAGCACCTGCCGCGTCCGCGGCACCTCCCGCTCCACCGTCTCGTACCCGGCAAGCTCCTCCCGGTAGCTGCTTACGCGCTCGGTGCGCACCACGTCGATGGCGCTGTCGGGCAGCGACCACCCTTCACCGGCCACGATGCCGTGCTCCTCGATCACGATCAGCCGCTCCCACGCCACGGCGTCGACGACGGCAGGCACGGGATCGGGCGTGCGATAGACGCCCATCTCGCCGATCATCCCTCCCACGACCACCAGCCCCATCACCCCCGCCAGCCCCCATCCCACCTTGCGCTGCCGTGGCATCCGCGGCTTCCCGCCGTCCAGCAGCGCGAGGGCGCCGGACGGCGGATCGGACGCGGCGGATTCGCCCGGCGCCTCGCCTCCCCCCGACGGCGGCGGCGTGGATGCGGCGGACGCGGGAGGTGCGGAGCCCGCGGGCGGGGGAGGCGTGGATTCTGATGGGGACGCGGCGGATGCCGGGGACGCGGACTCGCTGGACGGCGCGGCGGGTCCCTCGTCCCCCGACCGCGGGATCTCCGCCAGCGTGTACTCCACCACGGGCTGCACGCTCTCCACCTCGTGCGCGGCGCCGCATCCGGCGCAGGCGTGCAGCGTGGCGCGGTTGCTGGCGCCGCAGCGCGCGCAGACCCAGTCCGCGCCGGCCGTGGCCTCCGCCAGCCGTTCCGGGTCGGTGACCACGGGCGCGTCGTCGGTCAGGTAGAAGCGTACGCCGGCCGGGCGCGGCTTGCCGCAGCCGGGGCACAGAATGTTGCGGCCGTAGATGGCCGTGGAGCCGCAGCTGGGGCAGTCCCAGCGGCCTTCGCGGATGGCCATGGGCAGGGAGCGGCGAGGGGTGGGGGAGGGAGGGGCGAGGCGCGGGACGCTCCGCCCACGAATCAGCGGGTCCGGCGGGTCGCATGCAACCCCGTGCCGCCCCTGGAGTTCCGGCGCGGCCTACTTCTTCGCCGGCCGCGGCGGGGGCGGCGAGCAGCCCAGCGAGTCGGGCGGCGGCTTTTTGTCGCGCCCCAGGTGCCAGCGGCGGCAGGCGGACATGCTGTCCGGCGGCAGCAGGAAGGTGCGCGTCGTGTCGTCCACCCGCTTCTCCCGCACCGCCAGACGCTGGCCCGGGCGGTAGAGCGGCCACTGCAGCAGCGAGATCGGGATCGTCCGCCGCTGGCCGGCCTGCCGCAGGGTGAGCGTGTAGCGGTCCTGCCGCGGTCCCCAGCGCTGGCCGCGGCGCAGGAGGGTGTCGGCCGGCCAGGCGGGGTGCGTGGCGTCGCCCTGGAGGCGCACCGTGTCCACCGGGTTCCACTGCGGCACGCGCCAGGTGTAATACGTCTGGTAGATGGGAACGGGGCGGGTGATGGGGACGCGCTCCGTCACCGTCTCGTAGTGCGTCACCTCGCGGTAGCGCGGCTCCTCGTACGTCTCCGTGCGGGTGCGGGTCTCGTAGACCGGCTCCTCGCACTCGATGTCCTCGAAGTAGCCGTTCCCCAGGTCGCGCTGCCCGCAGACGTACTCGCGCGTCCCCACCTGCACCCGCTCGTCCACCTCCCGCGTGCGCGTAACCGTGCCGTCCTGCACCCGCTCGGTGCGCGGCACCTGGCGGCTGACGGTGCGGTAGCCGATCACCTCGCTGTCGTTGTGGTGGAAGCGCCGCTCCCGGCGCACCACCTGCGCGCTGTCCGGCAGCTGCCACCCCTCGCCGTCCACCAGCCGCCGCTGCTCGACAATGGCCGAGCGCTCCCAGTGCTTCGCCTCCACCACGGCGGTCCGCAGGTCTTCGCCGCCCACGGGCAGACGGTTGAGCACGGCCCGGACCGCGCTCACCACCAGGAACACGAGGACGATCGCCATCAGGCTGACGCATCCGCAGGCCCTCAGGGTCTCCCGCGGGGTGAGCGGCTTTCGGGGCGGTCCCGAGGGCTTCTTCGCGGCCTTCTTCTTCTTCGGCGCCGCGGCTTTTTGCGCGGGCCGGGCGGCCAGGGGCTGCGGCTTCGGCGGCGGGGCGGGAGCCGGCGCGGCGGCGGGCTGCGGCCTGGGTGCGGGCGTGGCTTCCCCGCGCGGCACGTCCGCGTTCTTGTAGTCGACGACGCGCTGGGTGGGGCTGCTGCCGCGCGGGGCGCCGCAGCCGGCGCAGTCCGTGACCGTGGCGCGGTTGCTGGCGCCGCAGTGCTCGCACACCCAGTCCGCCCCCGCCTTCGCCTCCTTCAGGCGCTCGGGGTCGGTGATGACGGGCGCGTCGTCCGTGAGGTAGAAGCGGATGCCGGCGGGGCGGGGCATGCCGCAGCCGGGGCAGTCCGTGTGGCGGCCGTAGATTGCCTTTGATCCGCAGCTGGGGCAGTCCCAGCGGCCTTCGCGAATGGCCATGCTTCAGGTGGAGCGGAGGAGACGGCAGACGTGCGGCGGGCCGGGTAGCGCGGGGTGCGCGAGAACAGGCGCAAACAAAAGGTGCAGCGAGGCGGCGGATTCGGCAAGGTGGTTGGGGCCCGCCCCCGGCGGCGCCTGGCGCGCGCCACCCCCTCCCGCAAACGGCGCGGGAGGGGGGGATAAACGGTGGGGTCGAGGTGTGCCAGGCCGGTACGGTGCGAGCGACGGGCGCCCCCCTCCCTGGCCCTCCCCCACAAACTGCGTGGGGGAGGGAGTAACGGCAGGCACTCTCCCTCGCGCAATCGAATTTCTCCCCCTTTCCGCGAGGAACG
>DATAAG010000185.1:0-1812 GCA_036260235.1 Longimicrobium sp. | reverse complement strand
CGTCATCTACACCTCCGGCTCCACCGGCCGCCCCAAGGGGGTGATGAACGCGCACCGGGGCGTGGTGAACCTGCTCTGGTCGATGCGCGGGACCGTGGCGATCGCGCCCGGGGACCGGTTGCTCGCCATCACCACCCTCGCCTTCGACATCTCGGTGCTCGAGCTCTTCCTCCCGCTGCTCTCGGGCGCGCGGGTGGAGATCCTGGCCCGCTCCGCGGCGTCCGATCCCGCCCTGCTGCGGGAGGCGGTCGCCGCGGGCGGCGGGACCGTGCTGCAGGCCACGCCCGCGACCTGGCGGCTCCTCCTCGACGCCGGCTGGGAGGGCGGGGAGAGCCTGCGCGCCCTCAGCGGCGGCGAGGCGCTCCCCGCCGAGCTCGCCGCGCGGCTGCGCGAGCGCGTCGGCGCGCTCTGGAACGTGTACGGGCCGACGGAGACCACCATCTGGTCGACGGCGCAGCACCTCGGCGCGGGGCCGGACGTGGGCCGCGGGCACGTCTCCATCGGCGCGCCGGTGGCGAACACGCGGGTGTACGTGCTGGACAGGTACCTGTCCCCGGTGCCGGCGGGCGTCCCGGGCGAGCTGTACATCGGTGGGGCGGGAGTGGCGCGCGGCTACCTGGGGCGGCCGGGGCTCTCGGCGGAGAAGTTCGTTCCCGACCCGTTCGCCGCGGAGCCGGGCGCGCGCCTGTACCGCACGGGCGATCTCGCGCGCTGGCGGCCGGACGGGACGCTGGAGTTCCTGGGCCGGAACGACCACCAGGTGAAGGTGCGCGGCCTCCGCATCGAACTGGGCGAGATCGAGGCCGCGCTGCGCGGGCACGGGAGCGTCGCCGACTGCGTGGTGATGGCGCGCGCGGATGCGGGCGAGCAGCGGCTGGTGGCGTACGTCGTCGGGGGTGTGGAGGCGGCTGAGCTGCGCGCGCACCTGCGGCGGAGCCTGCCGGAGTACATGGTCCCGTCCGCGTTCGTCTTCCTGGACGCGCTGCCGCTGACGCCCAACGGCAAGGTGGACCGCAAGGCACTGCCGGCGCCGGAGCTCGCGCCGGCGGAGGACCGGTACGTGGCGCCGCGCACCCCCGTGGAGGAGGTGCTGGCGGGGATCTGGGCGGAGGTGCTGCGCCTGGAGCGGGTGGGGGCGAACGACAGCTTCTTCGAGCTGGGCGGGCACTCGCTGCTGGCCACGCGGGTGGTGTCGCGGGTCCGCGAGCTGTTCGGCGTCGAACTGCCGCTGCGGGCGCTCTTCGAGGGACCGACGGTGGCGGAGCTGGCCGGGCGGGTGGAGGAGATGCGCCGCGCGGGGCTGCCGGTGCTGCCGCCGGTGGTGCCGACCGAGCGCACGGGGCCGCTGCCGCTGTCGTTCGCGCAGGAGCGGCTCTGGTTCATCGACCGGCTGGAGCCGGGGAGCGCCGTCTACAACATCCCCATGGCATGGCGCCTGGGCGGTGCCCTGGACCAGGCGGCGCTGGAGCGCGCGCTGGGCGAGATCGTGCGGCGCCACGAGGCGCTGCGGACGGTCTTCCGCGAGGCGGACGGCTCGCCGGTGCAGGTGATCGCGCCCTTCGGCGGGTTCGCCCTGCCGGTGGAGGACCTGTCGGGGTTGGGCGAGGCGGATCGTGAGGCGGCGGTGAGGCGCCGGGCCGGCGAGGAGGCGCGGCGAGCGTTCGACCTCTCGGCGGGACCGCTCTTCCGCGCGGCGCTGCTGCGGCTGGGCGAGGAAGACCACGTGCTGCTGCTCTCGATGCACCACATCGTCAGCGACGGGTGGAGCATGGGGGTGCTCTTCCGGGAGCTTTCCGCGCTGTACGAGGCGTA
>DATAAG010000184.1:0-3287 GCA_036260235.1 Longimicrobium sp. | reverse complement strand
GGAGTGCAGACGGCCCGAGAGAAGTTTACACCCCCTCCCGCGCAGTTTGCGGGAGGGGGTGGACGAGCCTCGGCGAGGACGGGGGAGGGCCCGGATCAGACGGCCAGCGCCACGCCGGGGGCGAGCCCGTCCAGCTCGCGGCGGGTGAAGCGCTTCACCACCATGCCCACGCGCTTCAGGTTGCACGGCTTGGGCAGGTGCGCGGCAAAGCCCTCCGCCAGCACGCGCGACTCCGGCCACGTCAGCACGTCCGCCGACACCGCGATCACGGGGATCCCGGCCGTGACACGGTCGTCGGCCAGCGCGCGGCGGGCCGCCACGCCGTCCATGCGGCGCATGCGGATGTCCATCAGCACCAGGTCCGGCTGGTGGACGCGGGCCATCTCCACCCCCTCCTGCCCGTCGAAGGCGTGCAGGACCTCGTAGCCGGCATGTTCCAGGAACAGGCCGCACACGGTATGCTGGTCGGGGTCGTCGTCGACGATCAGGATGCTGATGCGGTCCATCAGCCACCTCGGGGAGGGCAGTGCCCGCAACTGCGGTGGGTGGCCTTCAATCTACACCCCGCCACAGGATCGGACAACGATCTTCTGCCTCTGCTACGTAACAGGACACCTGCTGAAACGTATCGTGTCCTGCAGAGGGCGCGACCTCGTGCCGGGCCCTGAAAACGATTTGGCTCACACAGAGTCAGCAGAGCCAGCGGAGGAGAGCTCGTTCTTCAGCGACTCTGCTCACTCTGCTGGCTCTGCGGGAGGCAAATTCCTTTTCCCGGATGCAGACCGCCCCTCCCCCGGCGGGCCGGGAGAGGGGCGGCGGACCTCGGGCCGCTCAGGCGGCGGGGGTCACTTGTTGTCCGTGTACGTGGGCCGCGGGGGCTCCGACTCGAACACCTGGTGGTGCGTGCGCTGCACCACGCTGTGCCGGCGGCCGTACAGGAAGTAGATCACCATGCCGATCACCAGCCACAGCACCAGCCGCTCCCACGCCTCCACCGGCAGGCGGGACATCAGGAAGAGGCAGCTCAGGATGCCCAGGATGGGCACCAGCGGCACCAGCGGCGTCTTGAACGGGCGCTCGCGGTTGGGCTCCTTGACGCGCAGGTACCACACGCCGCCGCACACGATCACGAACGCCAGCAGCGTGCCGATGGACACCAGGTGGCCCAGCGTGGACACGTCGTAGAACCCGGCCAGCAGCGCGCACGCCAGGCCCGTCATGGCGCTGCTGATGTGCGGCGTGCGGAACCGCGGGTGCAGGCGGCTGAACACCGGCGGCAGCAGCCCGTCGCGCGACATCGTGTAGAAGATGCGCGGCTGGCTCATCAGCATTACCAGCATCACCGAGGTAAGGCCCGCGATGGCGCCGATCACGATGAGCCGCGCCAGCACGTCGTACCCCGTGGCCTCGATGGCCACCGCGATCGGCTCCGCCACGTTCAGCACCGGGTAGTTCACGATGCCGGTCATGATCCCCGACACCAGGATGTACAGCAGGGTGCAGATGGCCAGCGAGCCGAGGATGCCGATCGGCATGTCGCGCTGCGGGTTCTTGGCCTCCTGCGCCGTCGTGGACACCGCGTCGAAGCCGATGTAGGCGAAGAAGATCACGCCGCCTGCCGCCACGATGCCGTCCAGGCCGAACTGCCGCGGGCCCGTGTTCTCGGGGATGAACGGCGTCCAGTTGTCGATCGCCTGCCCCCAGTGCGTGAGCACGTAGTACCCGCCCGCCACGATGAAGGCGCCCACCACCGCCAGCTTGATGGCCACGGCGACGTTGTTGAAGCGCGCCGACTCCTTGATCCCCAGGATGAGCAGGCAGGTGATGATGCCGATGCCCAGCGCCGCCACCCGGTTGAAGCCGCCGTTGGCCTGCGGCAGCGTGGCGATGTCCACCCCCTGCGCCGCCAGCGACTGCGTGAGCTCGGGCGTGTGGCGCACCCACCCCTCCGACCCCGGCACCTGCACCAGCCGGCCCGGCGGGTTGGTGAGCGACGGCCCCAGGTCCACGCCGATGCTGCGCAGCATGTTGTTCACGTACCCCGACCACCCCGCGGCCACCGTCGCCGCGCCGAACAGGTACTCCAGGATCAGGTCCCACCCGATGATCCACGCGATGATCTCGCCCAGCGTGGCGTAGCCGTAGGTGTACGCGCTGCCGGCGATGGGGATCATGGCGGCGAACTCGGCGTAGCACAGCCCGGCGAACACGCACGCGATGCCGGCCAGCACGAACGCCAGCACGATGGCGGGGCCGGCGTGCTGCGCGGCGGCGGTGCCGGTCAGCACGAAGATGCCCGTGCCGATGATGGCGCCGATGCCCAGCGAGACCAGGTTTCCTGCGTTGAGCTCGCGCTTCAGGCTGTGCTCGCCTTCGGCGAACGCGTCCTGTTGCAGCTCGTCGATGTTCTTCCGGGCGAAAAGGCTCATGACTGCTCCGGTGTGGGCGGACCCCGGTCCGCCGCGGGGGTGGAGGGTTTCGCGCGCTGCGCGCGGTGTTGCGGCGGCCGGGGGCCGCACCGACGAGTGGATGCCGTCGTCTCGCGCACGGGGGCGGGCGCGGGAGCCCGGATCGCTCCGGGTAACGGGGTTGTGGCCGATGGTAACGGGCGTGAATGTAAGCGCCGGGGCCGTGCGGTCAAGCGTTTGCTTCACATCGCGGCGCGTTGGGGCGGGTTCCGGGCCCGCGCACGTTGCGCCGCCGCATCCCGCGCCCTAGCATTTTGACCCGTCCCGCACCCCGTGCCCACGGAGCCGATGAGCGACCTGCTGGCCGTCCCCGAGTCCCGCGCCTTTCCCCTGCGCCGGCTGCTGCAGCCGCTGCTGGGGGCCCGGCACGTGGCGCTGCACACCCACGTGCACGCCGACGGCGACGGCGCCGGCTCGCAGGCCGCCGTGGCGGCGTGGCTGGAGGGGCGCGGAGTGCGTGCTACCATCGTGAACCCCACTCCGTTCCCTGACTCGCTGCGCTTCGTACTGCACCAGCAGCACGCGGTGGCGGACTTCGGCACGGCGGAGGGGGCGGCGGCGCTGGAAGAGGCGGACCTGCACCTGGTGCTGGACACCAGCGAGCCGGAGCGGCTGGGCGAGCTGGCGCGGTTCCTTCCCCGCGACCGCACCCTGGTGGTGGACCACCACCCCCCCGGACGCGAGGTGGTGGGCGACGTGGCGGTGCAGGACCCCAGCGCCGCCGCCACGGGCGAGATGGTCTACGACCTGATCGTGCTGGCGGGCGACGCGGTGCCGCACGCCAGCGCCCTGGGCGCGTACGTGGCGCTGGTGAGCGAC
>DATAAG010000183.1:0-9014 GCA_036260235.1 Longimicrobium sp. | reverse complement strand
CGTGATCGGGGCGGGCGTTCGTGCGTGTGGATCCGGGGAACTGCGAGGGTACAGAGATACAGAGGAGAACGGAGATACAGAGGATCATCACTGGTCCTCTGTATCTCTGGCTTTGCTCTGCATCTCTGTACCCTCGCCGTTCTGTCCCGCCCTATGCCGCCGACCTGCGCTTGCTCACGGGGCGCGTGCGGGCTCCCTGGCGCCGCGCAGCTCGCCGTTGTTCGCGAAACCGTAGTTCCATCTGCCGCTGACCGCGTCACCTTCCACGCGCAGGCGCATCTCCATCCACTCGCCCTCGTAGGTGGCGCCCAGCCAGAGACGGTCGCCGCCCGCCGCGATCTCTTCCAGCGGCACCTCGGTGTCGCCCACGCGCAGCCTGCCCACGCGCGTGCCCGCGCTGTCCGCGATCGTTGCGGACATCACGACGTCGCCGCGCCGGCCGCGGAGGCGCATGGGCACGGGGTCGAAGGTGTAGGTGCCAAACGGGGAAACGCGCAGCGGCTGCCCGGCCGCCTCCACCTTTTCCACCATGATGCGCACGGTCTGGTTGTGCGGGCTGAGCTCCAGCGAGCGGCGGAAGCTGCGCAGCGCGGCGGCCGTGTCGCCGGCGAAGAGGTAGCCCCGCCCCACCTCGTTGGCCGCGGAGAAGGAGTGGGAGTAGAGCTCCGCCGCCAGCTCCCGCAGGCGGATGGCGTTCGGACGGTCGCCCCGGAGGTACAGGTGCCGCCCATAGCCCCGGACCACCAGCTCCGCCACCGGCACCGCGTCGGGAAACTCGCGGCGGATGCGCTGGAAGAGCGCCACCGAGGCGGGGCCGTCAGCGGCCTTCATCACCAGGCTGTCCAGCTCGATCACCAGCGGATGCAGCCGCTGGTTGCGCCGGGCGATGGAGTCTCGCATGCGCTGCAGCTCGCCGCGCGGGTGCCAGCGCCCGCGCGCCATCACCCCGCGGATGCGGCGGAGGTTTCGCAGGTCCTGCAGCGGATCGGCCTCCACCAGCACGAGGTCCGCCCGGCTTCCCGGGGTGACCGTGCCGAAGCGCTCCGCGCCGGGAACGCTGCGGGCGATGAACACGCCGGGGTTCCGCGTCGCCGCGGAGAGCGCCTGGTACGGCGTGAGCCCGGCCAGCAGCAGCTCGTCCAGCTCCAGGTGCAGCGACTCGCCGGGAAAGCCGAAGGTCTCGGTGTCGGTGCCGGGCATGATCAGCACGCCGGCGTCGCTCAGTGTGCGGGTGAGGGTGCGCATCCGCGGCTGCTGGCGGCGCAGGTAGGCTTCGAAGTCCGCCGGGTCCGCCCGGATGCTGCGGTTGCTGGACGGGAGCTTCTCGCTGAGCCCCGCGGGCGAATGGAAGCGCATCTCCGGGTCGCGCAGCACGCCGGGCAGGTCCTCGATGGAGCGGATGTAGTCGGCGTAGGCGAAGAGGTTGGCCGTGACGGAGACGCCGCCGGCGCTCGTCCACGCCGCCACGGTGGCGAAGGCGGAGTCCGCCACGTCCACGTTGAAGTACTCCTCCACGTGGGCCACGTTGGCCTGTCCCCCGGCAAGCACCTCGTCCAGCGGTACCTGCCAGGGAAGGTGGCCCAGCACCGCGATCCCCTGCCGCCGCCCCTCGTCCACGATCGCCCGGTACTCGCCGGGGTTCAGCATGCTGTAGATCTTCACGAAGTCGTACCCCGCCGCGCGCTGCTCCCGCACCACCGCCCGCGCCTCCTCCGGCGCCTCGACGGAGACGAAGAGCGGGTTGCCGGCGGGGTACCCGTTCACCGTGGGCCCGGCGGTGTAGACGGTGGGCCCCACCACCTCGCCGCTGCGCACCCTGCGGCGCCACTCCAGCGACGCGGGCGACCCGTGCATCACCGCGACGGTGGTGACGCCGTGGTACAGGTACGAGGGAAAGCCGTCGGTGTCGTACGGGTGGGCGTGCATGTCCGCCAGGCCGGGGAGGAGGTACGCGCCGCCGCCGGCGATGCGCCGCGCGCCGCGGGGGACGTCCACCGTCCCGGCCGGCCCCACCTGGACGATGGTCTCCCCGCGCACCAGCACGGTCTGGTCGCGCAGGACCCCCTCGCGGTCCATCGGCAGGACGTTCACGTGCTCGAAGGCGACGACGGCTTCCTGCGGAGGGCCGGACGGCAGGGTGGAGGGAGCGAGCGACAGCGCGGTGCAGAGCGCCAGGCGGAAGGGAGAGGTGCGAAGGGGCATGGTGGGCTCCGAGCGTGGGGAGGGAGCCGGCGCCGCGGCGCCGACGGGGTGCTCGGAGGGTTGGATACGGCGCGTCCGCCCGGGCGTCACATGGACGGCTCAGTGCGGCTCCGGCGCGCCGGGGACGAGGCGCCTGAGGAAGATGCCGCCGGAAAAGCTCTCCATCTGCACCTGCGCGCTGCCGTCCCCCACGCGGGCGGTGAAGATCATGCGGCGGGTGCGCTCGGTGACGGTGTGCGGAAAGTCGCTGCCGAAGCCGCCGTTCACCGTGGCCACGGAGAGGGTGGCGTTCGCCGGCGCGGGGACCCAGGCCCAGATGGAGCCCATGTGGGTGGAGAAGGAGTAGCGCCCGTCCGGGTGAAAGGGGCCGCTGAAGCGGATCGCCCCGCCCACGCTGGTCGCCCGCACGTTGCGGCTGTCGATGCGGGCAAGGGTGACCTGCTTGCTGTCGCTCTCGGCCTCCACGTCGCCCACCACGTCGGAGATGGTGACCGGCTCGTGCGTGGCGCTGGCGGAGACCCGTCCCCGCGCCCGCCGCAGGGTGACCGCGCCCAGCGTGGACTGCAGGATGACGACGCCGCGCCCCCCGTCGACCGAGATGTCGCCGTCGTAGTTGCTGGCGTCGATGGAGCCCTGCGAGCCCGTGACGGTGATGTCGACGTCGCCGCGGCCCAGCTTGAGGTCCATCCAGCGGGGCGCGGTGACCTCCACGTCGGCCACCTCCACCGCGCTCCCCTGCGGCGCGCGGCCGGTGACGTTGAGCACCGACCCCGCCAGGCGCACGTCCACCGCCGCCTGCCCGCGGGGACGCGCCTGTACGCGCACGGCGTCGCGGTCCCAGGCGCTCACCCGGATGCTGCCCGCCGAGAGCTGCACCTCCAGGCGCGTGGAGGGGCGCACCGCGAGGGTGGTGTCGAGCGCGGCCGGCTGCTGCAGCGCCGCCAGGAGCACGAGGGTGGAGAGCATGGCGCCGTCAGGTCTGGGTGAGGACGATCATCGCCGCTTCGCGGAGCGTTTCCACCTTCTCCTGCCGGAGCCGCTCCAGGTGGCGCAGGACGTACGGGTTGGCGGTGTCGGCGGCGATGGCCTGCTGCGCCTGGGCGATGGCCGCTTCCACGATGGCCAGCGAGGCCTCCAGGCGCTGGATGGTCTCGGGCGAAAGCCGGCCCCTCCCTTCCGCCAGGACGGCCTCCAGCTCCGCCACGGCGCGCGCGTGCGACGGGCTCGGTGCGGCGGAGACGGGGAGGGCGATCCCCGCGGGCGGAGGGCCGCGCGGCACGGAGGGCGCGGGCGCCTGGTCCCGGATGGCGGGAAGCGCGATCACCGCCACGGCCGCGGCGGCCAGCGCGCCCCCGGCCAGGAGCCGGAGCCGCCGCGGACCGGCCCACCGCGCCGCCGCCGGCCGCGCCGCGGGGAGCGCGCCGATGCGCGCGGCGACCCGCGGCCAGGCGCCGGGATCGGGAGCGTCCTGCGGATCCGCCTGGAGCCAGCGGACCACCTGCCGCAGCTCGTCCAGCTCCACCCGGCACGACGCGCACTCCGCCAGGTGGCGCTCCAGCGCATCCCGCTCGTCCGCGTCCAGGCCGCCGTCCAGGTACTCCGACAGCCGCTCCGCCCAGGTATCCTCAGTCATCGGTCCTTCCCCCCCAGGAACGCGCGCAACGCGGACCGGCCGCGGTGCAGGCGCATCTTGGACGCGCTCACGGTGATGCCCAGCGCCGCCGCGATGTCCTCGTGCGTGTAGCTCTCCATGTCGTGCAGCACCACCACCTCGCGCAGCCCCGGGCCCAGGCTGGCCAGCGCGCGGTCCAGCCGCGCCCGCAGCGCCGGGTGGCCCGCCGGCGCCTCCGCCAGCTCCGGGTCCAGCGGGGTGCGGCCGGCGGTCCACCGGGTGGTCCGCTCCGCCTGGCGGAGCAGGACGTTCACCGCCAGCCGGTGCAGCCAGGTGCCGAAGGCGGCCTCCCCGCGGAACTGCTCCAGCCGGGTCCAGGCGCGGACGAAGACCTCCTGCGCGCCGTCGCTGGCGTCCGCCGGGCCCAGGAAGCGGCGCGCCAGGGTCTGGATCCGCCCGGCGTGCCGGACGTAGAGCCGGCGGAACGCCTCGGCGTCGCCCCGTGCGGCGAGACCCGCATCGAACGCATCCGGATCCAGGCTCAACGTCCAGGCTGGCTCGGTAGGGGTGGGCCGTGCATGCCGTCGCTGTCAGGTTGGATACGCGGAGGCCGGCGGAGCGTCACACCGGCGAGGGCACGCGGCGCCGGCGGTGTAGGGAAATCCCCCACGCCAGTGCTGTCCGGAATCAGCGGTTTTCGGACGGGAGGGCGCGCGAAACGTGTATTGTGACGCGGGTTAGCGGACACTAGATTCCCCGCCGTGTCCATGGGGCCCGGAGGCCCCGGCACGACGGTCCATCAAAACCATGGAGACGGATTGACGATGTCCATTCGCAAGCTCCCCATGCTGGGGCTCCTGGCGCTCGCGGCCGCCTGCGGCGGCGGCGGCGAGAACACCGAGACGGCCGCCTCGGCAGATACCGGCACCGCGGCGTCCGGCACGCCGACCGTGACCACCACCACCCCGTCCACCCCGGCGGCCCCCGCCGCGGGCGCCCCGGTGACGCCGGACGCCGGCGGGCAGGTGCACGAGGTGCGCATGGTCACCACGCAGGGCGGCGCGTCGGGCCAGTTCGAGCCCGCGCAGATCACGGTCAAGAAGGGCGACGTGATCCGCTGGACGATGGCGGACGCCCAGGCGGTGCACAACGTGTCGTTCTCGCAGGCGCAGGGGAACCCGGCGGGCTTCACGCCGCCCGCGGACAGCCCGATGTACACCCAGCAGGGCCAGACGTACGAGCTCAAGATCGACTGGAACCCGGGCACCTACAACTACACGTGCGTCCCGCACGCGATGATGGGGATGAACGGGTCGGTGACGGTGCAGTAAGCCGTCGCGCCACGAGCTACGGAAAGGGAGCTGCCCCCGGCCGGGGCGGCTCCCTTTTCTTCATCCTGATCCCGATCCGGCGTGCAACTGGATCGGCAGGCTATCCCCTGTTCCCTGTTCCCTGTTCCCTGCTTCTCAGAGCCCCAGAGCGGCCCGGATCGTCGGGTTGATCCGGTCCGCGGTCCACGGCGGCGTGAAGGTGAGCTCCACCTCGGCGCTCTCCACGCCGGGGACGGCCTCCACCGCCTCGCGCGCCTGGTTCAGCAGCTCGCCCGCCACCGGGCACATGGGCGAGGTGAGCGACATGGTCACCTCCACGCGCCCGCCGTCGATGCGGATGTCGTAGACCAGCCCCAGCACCACCAGGTCCAGGTTGAGCTCGGGGTCCTTCACCCTGCGCAGGGCCTTCCTGACGTCGGCTTCGGCTACCATCCTGACACGCTCCTCCGGAAGAAAGGGCCACGGCGCGGCGCCGGGCCGCCCGGACCATACCGGCGCGGAGCACCGGCGTCAACCCGCCGCCCCGTTCCTTGCACGCGGGGGGCGCCGCGGTATCTTTTCCGCGCCGTGCCGCGGCCCGCGCGCAACCTTCCACGCCGCCCGAGAGACGATGACCGAACGCACCCTGCCGACCGTCCGCCGCATCGCCATCAACACCGGCGGCGGCGACGCACCGGGGCTCAACGCCGTCATCCGCGCCGCCACCCTGGCCGCGCTGCACGAAGGGTGGGAGGTGCTGGGGATCCGGCGCGGCTACATGGGGATCCTGGAGGGCGAGGTCGACGGCGAGCCCGGCGTCATGACGCTCACGGCGCAGGCGGTGCGGGGCATCACCCACCTGGGCGGCACCATCCTGGGCACCACCACCCGCGGCAACCCCTTCGGGCTGGAGGTGCGGCAGCCGGACGGCACCTGGGGCACCGTGGACCGCAGCGACGAGATCGTGCACTGCTTCAAGAAGCTGCAGATCGACGCGCTGGTGGCCATCGGCGGCGACGGGTCGCTGAACATCGCCCACGCGCTGCACCAGAAGGGGCTGCCCGTCGTGGGGGTGCCCAAGACGATCGACAACGACCTGAGCGCCACCGACGTCACCTTCGGCTTCCAGACCGCGGTGGAGGTGGCCACGGACGCCATCGGCCGGCTGCACAGCACCGCGGAGGCCCACCAGCGGGTGATGATCGTACAGCTGATGGGGCGCCACACGGGGTGGATCGCGCTGGAGAGCGGGCTGGCGGGCGGGGCGGACGTGATCCTGATCCCCGAGATCCCCTACGACGTGGAGCGCATCGCGGAGAAGGTGCGCGAGCGCGACCGGGCGGGCCGGCGCTTCAGCATCGTGGTGGTGGCGGAGGGCGCGGTCTCCACGCAGGGCGAGGCCAGCTACGCCGACGCGAGCGGGCGCTACGGCGGCATCGCGGACCGGTTGGGGGAGCAGATCGCCGCGGCGACGGGAAAGGAGACGCGGACGCTGGTGCTGGGCCACATCCAGCGCGGCGGCGAGCCGATCGCCTACGACCGCAGCCTGGCCCTGCGCTTTGGCGCCGCGGCGGTGCGCTGCATCCGCGAGGGGAACCTGGGGACGATGGTGGCGCTGCAGGGGAGCCAGATCCGCGCCGTGCCGCTGGGAGACGCGGTGCACGCCATCAAGCGGGTTCCGGTGGATTCCGAGCTGGTGATGACCGGCCGCCAGCTGGGGATCTCGTTCGGCGATTGAAGCTGGCGCATTCTGCACGACTACATGCGTTCCACGTCGCGATCCGATCGGCTGGAACGGGGCCGGGCGGCGACGGCGGAGAGCGGACGTGGCGCGTAAGTGCAATGCAGTGCGGCACCTAGGGCCATCCACGGCGTCCGGATGGCCGCTTTCACGCGCCGCGGCGCTCTTTTCGCCCCGGGGACCTGTCAGTAGCGGCAGGTTCGGTGCTATATTGCACCCCCGTAGCACGCCGTAGCAGCGCCCGGGGAGGGATCGTCCTCTCCGGGCGTCCCGCAACACCCTTCCTCGCCCCGATGCACGCACCCGTGGAAGCGCCGGCCCGTCCGCGCACCTCCAGGGAAGGGCACGCGCCCGATCCCTCGGCGGTGGCGCTGGCGTTCGCCTCCATTCCCCTGATGGCCACGCCGGAGCAGGCGGCGCAGGGGTGCGTGGAGGCCGTGCGCGCGCTCACCGGCGACCGGGCGCGGGTGGAGGTGCCCACGCGCCCCGTGCCGCTGGGGGTGGGCGACCCGCGCGAGGGGCTGGTGCCGGTGGTGCGCTTTGCCGCGCCGGGGGGCCAGGGCGAGCTGCTGTGCGCCGGCGCGCTGCAGGACTGGCCCGCGGCCAGCCGCGAGGCGCTGGAGCAGCAGGTGGCGCGGGTGTGGGCGCTGCACGAGCACCGGGCAGCGCAGGCGCTGGAGCTGGACCAGCTGCGCTTTCACCTGGGCGCGCTGCAGCAGGTGGCGCGCACGCTGGCCGTGGTGCGCGGCGCGGAGGAGACGGAGCGGCTGGTGCTGGACTCGGTGGGCGAGGTGTTCTTCGCCTGGTGGGCGGCGCTGTACCACACCGACGGCGAGCAGTACACCTGCCGCGCGGTGCGCTCGCTCCGCGGCGAGTCGGTGGCGTACGCCATCCCGGCGCGGGTGGTGCGCGCCATCGCGGCGCCCGGGCAGCCGCCGGTGATTCCGCCGGAGGACGCGGAGATCCGCGACCACGTGCCGGCGGAGGTGGCGGTGGTGGCGCCGCTGGACTTTGGCGAGGGCGACGCGGGGCTGCTGATCCTGGGGCGGCGGATGACGGACGCGCCGTACGAGGCGCACGACCTTGCCCTGCTGCGCGCGCTGGCGGACTCGTCGGCGATCGCGCTGCGCAACGCGGAGCTGCTGGACCGGCTGCGGGCGCAGGCCACCATCGACCCGCTGACGGGGTGCCACAACCGCCGCGGCTTCGACGAGATCCTGGGGATGGAGGTGGCCCGCGCCAAGCGCTACAGCCGTCCGCTGTCGCTGGTGCTGCTGGACATCGACCACTTCAAGCGCATCAACGACGACTTCGGGCACGAGGTGGGCGACAACGCGCTGCAGCGCATTGGCCGCGCGGTGCGCCACACCTTCCGCAACACGGACAGCGCGTGCCGGTACGGGGGCGAGGAGTTCGCGCTCATCTTTCCGGAGACGCCCAAGGAGGAAGGGATCAAGCTGGCGGAGCGGCTGCGGCTGCTGGTGGAGTCGCTGCCGCCCAACGCCGAGGTGCCGCGCACGCTGACGGCCAGCTTTGGCGTGGCGTGCTACCCGGACGACGCGGACAACATCCCGGACCTGATCCGCGCGGCGGACCGGGCGCTGTACCAGGCCAAGACCAACGGCCGCAACCGGGTGGAGGAGGCGTAGGGCCCCTCCCCCCGGCCCCCTCCCCGCACAAACTGCGTGCGGAGAGGGGGAGAACGACCAGCGATTGAAATCGCCGGCAATCGCCGCAACGACAACGCGCTGTCCGCCTTCGCGGACACGTGGGGGCAGGCTCCCGGCGCGGCGACGGGCCACCAGGTGGGGCGGGTAGATCCTTCGGTCGGCGCCCTCCCTCAGGAGACAGGTCGTTGCCGTTGAAGCAGTTGAAGCCCCGCGCAGTTTGCGGGGCTTTCCGCTTTCGTAGCGGCGGCTTCAGCCGCTCAGGCGCGGGCCCGCCCGGCTGCATCCGCACTTTCGCACTTTCGCACTTTCGCACTCACGCACTCACGCACTCACGCACTCACGCACTCACGCACTCGAACGCCGCCCGCGCCGCCGACACCGGCTCGTGCGAGAACTGCAGCGCGCCGATCAGCGCCGCGGCGGCGCGGTCGGCGTCGGGCTGCGAGCGGGCGTGCACCTCGGCCACCGGCTGCCCGGGG
>DATAAG010000182.1:0-6833 GCA_036260235.1 Longimicrobium sp. | reverse complement strand
ACGGAGTCAACGGAGGAGTTGTTCTGGACTCCGTTGACTCCGCTGACTCCGTGTGAGGCCATTTTCTTCTCTTCCGGACCCGATCTTAGCGCCGCGGGGCGATCCTCCAGAGCTCTCCGTTCTCCTCGTCCGTGACGAGGTACAGCGCGCCGTCGGGCCCCTGGCGCACGTCGCGGATGCGCTTGTTGCGGTCGGTGAGCAGGTGCTCCTCGCCGGTGACGCGGTTGTTCTCGATCACCAGCCGCACCAGCCGCATGCTGGCCAGCCCGCCGATGAACAGGCTGTTGCGCCACGCGGGGAACGCGTCGCCCGTGTAGAACTGCGCCCCCGACGGCGCGATCACCGGGTCCCAGTAGTAGACCGGCTGCTCGGTGCCGGCGCGCTGCGTCGCCGCCTCGCCGGCGGCGGAGCTGATGGTGCCGCCGCGGTACTCGATGCCGTACGCCGCGATCGGCCAGCCGTAGTTCTTCCCCGGCTCCACGCGGTTCAGCTCGTCGCCGCCCCGCGTGCCGTGCTCGATGGTCCAGAAGCGGCCCTGCGGATCGAAGGCGGCCGCCTGGATGTTGCGGTGGCCCAGCGACCAGATCTCCGGCAGCGCGCCGGCCTGGCCCGCCAGCGGGTTGTCGCGCGGCGCGGCGCCGTCGGGGGTGATGCGCAGCGTCTTGCCCAGGTGGCTGTTCGGCTGCTGCGCCTGCGGCCGCGTCTCGCGGTCGGAGCGCTCGCCCATGGTCACGTACAGCATGCCGTCCGGGCCGAACGCCAGCCGCGAGCCGTAGTGCATGTTGTTGGCGTAGGTGGGGCGCGTGCGCAGGATCACCCGCACCTGCTCCAGCCGCGCGTTGTCCGCGGAGAGCACCCCGCGCGCGACGCTGGTGCCGTTGCCGCCCTCGCGGGGCTCGGTGAAGCTCCAGAAGACGGTGCGGTCGGTGGCGAAGCTGGGGCTGAGCGCCGCGTCCAGCAGCCCGCCCTGCCCGCGCGGGTCCACCGCCGGCACCCCCGCGATGGGTGAGCCGACCTGGCCGCTGGCGGAGACGACGCGCATCGTCCCGGGCTTTTCGGTCACCAGAAAGCCGCCGCCGGGGAGCGGCTCCACCGACCACGGGTCGTTCAGCCCGCGCGCGACCACCTGCACGTCGAAGGCGACGCTGGAGCGCACGCCGCACGCCCGCGTCTGCCCCGCGAAGGCCGGCTGCTGGCCGCGCCCGTTGGGATCGCGCGCCTCCAGCGGCGTGCACTGCTGCGCGGAGGCCTGGCCGCCGCCTTCCGCGGCCGCGGCCTGTTCCGGCGCCTGTGCCGGCGCGGCATCCGACGCCTCGCCGTTCTTCGGAGAGCAGCCCGCCAGCAGGGCGGGCGCAAGGAGGTACAGAGCAAGCAAGCGGCTCGCGTTCATCGGTCGTCGCGGGATCGGATGGTGGAAGGCGCGCACGGCTGGATGGACGTTCTCCGCGCCCGGCGCTCCCTTCAGGGTCCGTCGAAAGGTTCGGCCGCCGATCGCTGCAAGAACCGGGCGGGCGCACGGCCAGTGGAACGCGCCTGCACGGTGGAATCTGCCGGGCTGGCCCCTTTCCCGGGCGGCTCAAGCCGCGGCTACCACTGCGGAAAGCCCCGCAAAGTGCGCGGGGCTTCACCTGCACGGGGGCCGGCGCCGTGCACGTCACCCGGCGCGCGGCAGGAGCGGTCCGCGAAGGCGGACAGCGCGAAGTTCCAGCGGCGACTTCAGTCGCTCCAGTACAGCGTGGTGCCCCCTCGTGCACGTGACCCGGCGCGCGTCAGGAACCGTGTCCGCGAAGGCGGACAGCGCGTAGTCGTTGCGGCGATTTCAATCGCTGGGCTGGGAACCCGCCTCACCCCTCGGAATTGCCGCTTCGGATCGATCATCCGCCTCCTGTCGATTTCGCCGGGCCCCGCTCGTCGCCATGGTAGAGCGAAGGTTCACACCCTGTAGAACCCGGCTCTCCAACCCGACCAGACGGAGATACGACCATGCGCTTCATGATCATCGTCAAGGCGAGCCCCGAGTCCGAGTCCGGTGCGCTCCCCAGCGCCGAGCAGCTCGAGGAGATGGGCCGCTACAACGAAGAGCTCGTCAGGGCCGGCGTGATGCTGGCCGGCGAGGGGCTGCACCCCAGCAGCAGAGGCGCGCGGGTGCGCTTCGACGGCAGGGAGCGAACGGTGGTGGAGGGGCCGTTCAGCGAGAGCAAGGAACTGGTCGCCGGCTTCTGGCTCATCCAGGTGAAGTCGCGGGAGGAGGCGATCGAGTGGGTGAAGCGCATCCCCTTCCAGGACGGCGAGGTGGAGATCCGCCAGGTCTTCGAGACCGAGGACTTCGCCCCCAGCGACCCCACCGGCGAGCTGCGCGCGGCGGAGCATCGCCTGCGCGAGCAGGTGGCCGCGCAGCAGTAGCCGCCCGATCGACCCGGATCATCCCGAATCCGTGGAGCCGGCCTGCCGGGCCGGCTCCACCCGCCGCGCGACCGGAGAGAACCCGATGCGATTCCTGTCGATCTACAAGACCCGCGAGACCGGCGTCCCGCCCACCGCGGAGGAAATGAGCCGGATGGGCGAGCTCGTGGAGGAGATGCAGCGCGCCGGCGTGCTGCTCGCCACGGAAGGATGCCTGCCCAGTGCCCGGGGCGCCCGCGTCCGCCGCGCCGGCGACGGCTACACCGTGAGCGACGGGCCCTTCACCGAGGCCAAGGAGCTGGTCGGCGGCTTCGCGATCCTCCAGGCGAGCTCGAAGGAAGAGGCGATCGAGCTCACCCGGCGCTTCCTGCAGGTCGCGGGCGACGGCGAGTGCGAGATCCGCCAGCTGTACGAGCCCGGCGACTTCGGCACGGGAGGTTGTGCGGAGATCGGGGAGCTGGCGGCGCGCGGCTGACGCTGCGCGGAGTCTGGCGGTCCGGCGCCCGGCGCAGCAGTATACAGAGTGAATGCACCTTCCGGCCGCGCGCCGGCGCCGAACCCGAGACCCGAGAGAGAGTCGCGATGCGGTTCATGATCATGTTCCGGAACGACGGAGACTCCGAGGTGGACGTCCCCCCGTGCCTGGACCTGGCGGAGATGGGGCGGTTCATCGACCACCTCGGCAGCACGGGTGTGCTCCTCGGCTACGAGGGCCTCAAGCCCAGCGCCCGGGGCGCGCGCGTCCGGATGAGCAACGGCAAGCGCATGGTGCTTGACGGGCCCTTCACCGAAGCGAAGGAGCTGGTGGCCGGCTTCGCCCTGGTGCAGGTGGAATCGAAGGAGGCAGCGGTGGACCTGGCCGAGCAGTTCCTGCGCATCGCCGGCCAGGGGAGCGCCGAAGTCCGCGAAGCCTTCGAGCCCGCCGTCGAGGCCGGCGCGCTGGTGGAGGCGGGAGCCGCGGACGCAACCGCCTGAGAGCGAGCGCGGAAGCCCCGCGCGACAAAGCAATGGATCGCACGGCTACAACGTCACGCTGTACCGCCGTCGCGGACAAACTGGGACGCCACCGTGTACGATCCGCCGTTCTCCCTTCCGCCACGCAGTCTGTGGGGGAAGGTCCGGGGACGGGGGACGGCTGCCGCCGGCGCGATCTGTCCACCATCTCTCGAAGTCCATCCTCCTCCAGGGGTTTTTGGGGGAGGTGGGCGAGTAATGCGAGCCCGGAGGGGGCGTCTTCGCGGAGCCTGCCGAATGCCTCGATCCTCCATCACCGCACAGCCGCTGGACCCGATCCCGGTCCGGCGGCTCTCGTTTTCACGAGATGTCGATCCCGCCACCGCTCGTACGACGCACATGTAGAGGAAAGGGAGCCATACACTTTCGCACTCACGCACTCACGCACTCACGCACTGAGGACCCGATGCGCTTCATGATCATCCGCAAGGCGGACCCGGAGACCGAGGCGGGCGTGATGCCCGGCGAGGAGCTGATCACCGCGATGGCCCGCTACAACCAGGAGCTGGCGGACGCCGGCGTCCTGGTGGGCGGCGATGGGCTGCAGCCGAGCTCGAAGGGCGCGAAGATCAAGTTCTCCGGCGGCCGCCCCACCATCACCGACGGGCCCTTCACCGAGGCCAAGGAGCTGATCGCCGGCTACACCCTGATCGAGGTCGCCTCGAAGGAAGAGGCGATCGAGTGGGTCAAGCGCTGGCCGCCCCTGGACGGCCACGGGAACGTGGAGCTGGAGCTCCGCCAGGTGTACGAGCTCTCCGACTTCGGCGAGAGCGAGGGCCTGGAGCACCACGCGCGCCTCCGCGAGCAGATCGCCCACCGCTGAACGCGGAATCCGATTGTCGATCTTCCCGTCCCCCGTTCGACGAATGGGCAGGAAGGCGTACCATCAACCCCAACGAGAGGAGAGAGCCATGTCCGACACCGCCACGACCGCCGCCCCGCAGGCCGACGCCATGCAGCGGCCCACCCTGCAGGGCGTGGTGCCGTACCTGACCGTCCGCGGCGCCAGCGAGGCCGCCGAGTGGTACAGGCGCGCGCTGGGCGCCGAGGAGGTGATGCGCATGCCCGAGGAGGGCGGCACGCGCCTGCTGCACTGCCACCTGCGCATCAACGGCGGCGACGTCTTCATGTCCGACGAGTTCCCTGAGTACGGCGCCAACTCCTCCCTGGGCGACGGCCCGCGCGGCGTGACCATGTTCCTGGGGGTGGACGACGCCGACACGTGGTACAACCGCGCCGTGGAGGCGGGCGCCACCGTCCGCATGCCGATCGCCGACCAGTTCTGGGGCGACCGCTTCGGCGAGGTGGTGGATCCGTACGGCCACGGCTGGGCCTTCGGCTCGCCGATCAAGAAGAGTTGACGCACGCAGGGGACGGCGGGGGCTCCGCCGTCCTCCCCACCCACCGCTCCGCGAGCAAGCCATGCTGCAGATCATCGCCATCGCCGCCGGCGCCGCCATCGCAGGCGTGCTGGGGATCGCCGCCACCCGGCCCAACACCTTCCGGGTGCAGCGCGCCGCCGCCATCAACGCGCCGCCGGACGCCATCTACCCGCTGATCGCGGACTTCCGCGCCTGGAACGGCTGGTCGCCGTGGGAAAAGCTGGAGCCGGGGATGGACAAGACGTTCAGCGGGGCCGACAGCGGCACGGGCGCCGTCTACGCGTGGGAGGGAAAGAAGGTGGGCTCGGGGCGGATGGAGATCACCGACACCGCCGCGCCCTCGCGCATCACCATCAAGCTGGACTTCTTCAAGCCCTGGGAAGCCCACAACACCACCACCTTCACGCTGGAGCCGCGGGGCGGCGCCACGCAGGTCACCTGGACCATGGAGGGCCCCGCCCCGTTCATCAGCAAGCTGATGGGGGTGGTGATGAACATGGACCGGCTGATCGGCCGCGACTTCGAATCCGGCCTCGCCAGCCTGAAGCAGCTCGCCGAAGGCCAGGCGGCCGCGCGCTGACCGACATCGAATCACCTGGAGAACGAACCGTGATCAGCCATCTCCACTCCACCACCATCATGGTGGGCGACCAGGAGCGGTCGCTGGACTTCTACGTGAACACGCTGGGCTGGGAAAAGCGCATCGACGCGATGATGGGCGACGGCTACCGCTTCCTGACCGTGGCGCCCCCGGGCGGCCAGGCGGAGCTGGTGCTGGGCCCCGCGCAGGTGCTGGGCGGCGAGCCGGGCCAGGGGATCGTCACCCGCGGGCGGGGGATGGAAGGCGCCAGCGGGATCACCTTCGCCGTGGACGACGTGGAGGGCACCTACCGCACGCTCTCGGAGCGCGGCGTGCGCTTCACCGGCCCGCCGGAGCCCATGCCGTGGGGCGACAGGGCCACCTGGCTGCTGGACCCGGACGGCAACCGCTTCTTCTTCACCGGCAACTGACCGGCCGAGGGCGCGCCGATGTTGCTCGCGGTGGCTGGATCGTGGCGGCGTGCCCCCCCGGGCTTGCGGGGACGGGGGGAAGCTGGTCCATTCGGAGGCCATGACGACGGCTTCCGAGACACACCGCGCCATCGACGCGGTCTGGCGGATCGAGTCGGCGAAGCTCATCGCCGGGCTCGCGCGGATGGTGCACGGCGACGTGGGGCTGGCCGAGGACCTGGCGCAGGACGCGCTGGTGGCGGCGCTGGAGAAGTGGCCGCAGACCGGGGTGCCGGACAACCCCGGCGCCTGGCTGATGGCCGCGGCCAAGCGCCGCGCCATCGACCACTTTCGCCGCGGCAAGCTGCTGGAGCGCAAGCACGAGCAGCTGGGGCACGAGCTGGAGGCGCAGCAGGAGGCCGCCGTGCCTGACCTGGACGCCGCCCTCGACGATCCCGTAGGCGACGACCTGCTGCGCCTGATCTTCACCTGCTGCCACCCGGTGCTCAGCACCGAGGCGCGGGTGGCGCTCACCCTGCGCATGCTGGGCGGCCTGACCACCGAGGAGATCGCACGGGCCTTCCTGGTCCCCGTCCCCACCCTGCAGCAGCGCATCGTCCGGGCGAAGAAGACGCTGGCGGACGCGAAGGTGCCGTTCGAGGTGCCCCGCGGCGCGGAGCTGGACGCGCGGCTGTCGTCCGTCCTGGGCGTCGTCTACCTGATCTTCAACGAGGGCTACTCCGCCACCGCCGGCGACGACTGGATGCGGCCGGCGCTGTGCGAGGACGCGCTCCGTCTCGGCCGGATTCTCGCGGAGCTGGCACCCAAGGAGCCGGAGGTCCACGGCTTGGTCGCGCTCATGGAGATCCAGGCGTCGCGCGCGAAAGCCCGCGTAGGCCCTTCCGGCGAACCTGTTCTCCTTCTCGAGCAGAATCGTGCGCTCTGGGACCAGTTGCTGATGCGTCGCGGCTTAGCTGCTCTGGAGCGCGCCGCCAAACTCGGAGGTCCGCGCGGATCGTATTTCCTTCAGGCGTCCATCGCCGC
>DATAAG010000181.1:0-18222 GCA_036260235.1 Longimicrobium sp. | reverse complement strand
CAGCTCGTCGCGGCCGGACGCCTGCGCCAGGTTCAGCACGTTGCTGCCGCTACGGAAGATCACGCCCGGGTCCAGCAGCACGTCCACGCTGCGGCTCTCCCCCGGGCCCACCACCAGACGCGGGCTCAGCTCCGTCTCGATCTCGATCTCCGCCTCCACGAAGGCGCGGAAGCTGATCGGCCCGCCGCCCGTGGGGGTGAAGCTGCCCACCACCAGCAGGCTGGCATCCCGCGGCCAGTCGGGAAACTCCCCGCGGATCTGCTGCCACAGCTGCTCGATGCGGGCACGCTCCGCCGCGTTTTCCTCGTCGTCGTCCAGGTCCTCCACCTCGAACTCCACCTCCTCGTACACGCCCGCGGGGAGGTCGCCGCTCCCCACCGGCACCGCGCCCCCGGTGAGCGGCAGGTCGATGAACATGGGGCCGGCGTCGAAGTCCTCGCAGTCGTCCACGGCCCCAGGCTGCTGGCTGCAGGTGTTCACGTCGTCGTCGCCGTCCACCTCGAACTCCGCCACCACCATCCGCAGGTCGTCGATGCGCAGCGTGCCGTTGCCGCCGGTGATCACCAGCTGGTCCGCACCGCCGGTCTGAAAGCTCGCCGCCGAGGCGAGCGCCTGGCTTCCCGTCACGCCAAAGCGCAGCTGCACGGTGCCGTCGCTCCCGCCCTGCGCCGGGTTGTCGCAGGCGGCCAGGGCGAGCAGAGCGGCGGCCGCGGCGAACGTACGATGGGTCTTCATGGTACTGCATCTCCTTGTGAGCGTTTGCGCTGCGCCGGAAACATCTGACGCGTTCTCGGGTTGCACGAAAGGCACGGGCGGTGCCGCTCGGCGGCGCGCGCCGGCCCGGAGTTGCCAAACCCCCTCGCCGCCTGCCGTTACGTCCCGTGCGGGGCGCGGGCTGGCGCCAGGGGGCGCCGGGCTGTATTGTCTCGAATCGAGACACATGGGCCCACGGTTGACGCGTGGGACTCCGCCGCCCTTCCGATCCACGTCACTGACGCCGCACCCCTTCGTGAGCATTCTCGCCGTCATCGCGCGCAGCGAATCGTTCTCGTCCCTGTGGCCGGAGATGGCCGCGGCGGCGGGGGCGCAGGCCGTGGTCGCCGAGTCCGCGGGCGAGCTGGGGCCCGCGGGCGACGCGCTGGCGCTGGTGCTGTCCGTGGCGGGGGTGGAGGAAGAGGCGGAGCCGCTGCTGCGGGAGCTGGCGGCGGCGGGGGCGCCGGCGCCGCTGGTGGTGGGCGCGCGGGCGGACCACCGGCTGGCGGTGGCGCTGGTGCGCGCGGGCGCGGCGGACTACTTCGCCCTCCCGGGCGACGTGCAGGCGCTGCGCGACGAGGTGGCGGAGCGGGCGCGCCGGCGCGAGGCCCAGGCGGCGGGGGGACGGCTGGCGGAGGCCGAGCGGCAGGCGTTCGACTTCAGCCGCATCATCGGCCGCTCGCCGCAGCTGCGGGCGGCGCTGGACCGCGCGGCCCGCATCATCCCCCACGGCAAGGCGACGGTGCTGCTGACGGGCGAGACGGGGACGGGGAAGGAGTTGATGGCGCACGCCATCCACTACAACGGCCCGCGCGCCGCCGCCCCGTTCGTGGACCTGAACTGCAACGCCATCCCCGCCAACCTGATCGAGAGCGAGCTGTTCGGTCACGAGAAGGGGGCGTTCACCGACGCGCGCACCGCCAAGCCGGGGCTGTTCGAGGCGGCGGACGGGGGAACGCTCTTCCTGGACGAGATCGGCGACCTGCCGCTGACGCTGCAGGGAAAGATCCTGCGCGCGCTCGAGGAGCGGGAGGTGCGCCGCGTGGGCGCCCTGCGCGCGCGGGCGGTGGACGTGCGCGTGATCGCGGCCACGCACGTGGACCTGGCGGGGGCGGTGGCGCGGGGGGAGTTCCGCGAGGACCTGTACTACCGGCTGAGCGTGATCCCCATCCACCTTCCTCCCCTGCGCGCGCGCGGGGACGACGTCATCCTGCTGGCCGAGCACTTCCTGCGCACGCTGTCGTCGCAGTACGGGCTTCCCGTCCCCGCGGTGACGCCGGAGCTGCGGCGGGCACTCCTCTCGCACCCCTGGCCGGGGAACGTGCGCGAGCTGCGCAACTCGCTGGAGCGGGCGGTGCTGCTGAGCGACGGCGCCATCCGCCCGGAGGACCTGTTCCACGGCCCGGCTCCCTCGGCGGTGCCCCGCGACGGGGGCGGGGGCACGCTGCCTTTTTCCGCGACGCTGGACGAGATCGAGCGCGCGGCGGCGTTCGCCATGCTGGACCGGGTGGACGGCAACAAGAGCGCGGCGGCCGACGCGCTGGGCATCAGCCGCTCGCGCCTGTACCGCCTGCTGGAGGGAACGGATGACCCGGAATGAGACACCCGTCCCGGCAGGGGACAGCCGCGCGTTCTGAAATGCAAGCATTCATGCGGGTTTTTGTCCGGCGCGGGGGTTGCCCCGGCACGGCAGGGACGGATCGATCCGCATCTCCCCCGTTGTGAAGTGAATCCCATGTTCAGCAACCGACTGCTCCGGCTTTTCCTTCTCGGCCTGCTCGCGGCGCTGCCCGCGTGCGACGACCCGTCGGGTGACGACGACGGGCCGGTCCCCGGGGAGGACCTGATCTTCCTGCGCCCCGCGCCCAACGCGCCGCGCCTGGCCCGGTACCAGGCCTCCGTCCTGGCCACCAAGGGACGCGACGCGGAGATCGTGATCGAGTACGAGGGGGGAGAGGACTGCCTGCGCTTCCGCGTTCGCGACGACGCGCTGCTGGCCCGCCCGGACGGCCGCATCATGCGCGAGGGCGACACCATCACCATCACCGTGCGGGTGGTGGACGCGGGCTACTTCAACTTCGAGTTCCAGCCGGCGGGGCTGCGCTTCAGCCGCAGCGAGCCGGCGGAGCTGCGGGTGAACTACGCGTTCGCGCACCCGGACTACAACGGCGACGGCGAGGTGGACCGCGACGACGAAGACTTCGAGTTCGGCTGGTGGCGGCAGGAGATGCCCGGGCAGGACTGGGAGCGCGTCGGCAGCGTTCGCCTGCACGACCTGGACGAGGTGCGCGCCGAGATCACCGGGTTCACCCGCTACGCCCTGGCCGGCGGCACCTGAGAGCCCCTGAGCGTTCTTTCCTGGGATCCTTCGTGAGCTCCGTCGCGCCCCCCGGCCCCCTGACGCTGGAAGACGCCCGCGCCCTGCGCGCGGCGGGCGACTGGCGCACGCTCGCCGCCCGCGGCTCCGCCCTTGCCGAGGCGGAACTGCAAGCGGAGCCGGAGCTGGCGTACGCCTACGCGGCCGCCTGCCGGCAGCTGGGCGACACGGCGCGCGCGCTGGTGGTGGCGGGGTGGGCGGAGGCGGAGGCCCGCCGCCGCGGCGACCGGCGCCGCGCCGCCGAGGCGGTGAACCTGGTGGGGAACGCGCTCTTCGAGGAGGGACGCCTGGACGAGGCGGAGGCCCGCTTCGGCGAATTGCTGGCGTACGCGGCGGAGTGGGGTGACGAGGAGTTCGCCGCCCGCGCCAGCAACAACCTGGGGATCCTTTCCAACGTGCGCGGGCGGCGGGACCTGGCCCTTGCTTCGTACCAGCGCGCGCTGGCCTCGTACCAGCGGCTGGGCAACGTGCTGGGGCTGGCGCAGACGCACCACAACCTGGGGATCTCGTACCGCGACCTGGGCTTCGATCGCGAGGCGGACGGGCACTTTCGCCGCGCGGTGGAGCTGGCCGGCGCGGATGGCGAGGCGGCGGCCGCGCGCGCCGCGGAGACGGACACGGAGACGGTGATCGCGGTGGCGGAGGCGGAGCGCGCCATGCTGCGGGTGCGCAGCGGCGACGCGCCGCTGGCGGAGGCGCTTGCCACGCGGGCGCTGCAGCGGTTCGAGCGCATCGGCGACCCGCGGGGTCGGGCGGACGCGTTGCGGGTGCTGGCCGCCGCCGCACGCGCCGACGGCCGCGACGACGATGCGGCGCTGCGCCTGGACGACGCGGTCGCCACCGCGCGCGCGCAGCGCGATCCCCTGCTGCTTGCGGAGGTGCAGCGAGATCGCGGCCTTCTCTTTCGTGACCGGGGTGATCTTGACGCTGCCCGAGAGGCGCTGACCGAGTCCGCCGAGCACTTCAGCCGCCTGGGCGCCACCGCCGAGGCGGAGGCGGTGGCCGCCATCGCGCGCGACCTGTAGCGGCGCGGCCGACTCCCTGCTACGGGATTTTCCGCCCCTCGCGCCGAACCCACCCCGGACATCGTCCGGGGAACTCACCGTGGCCGCGAGATCCTCCCCGGCGTACAGATTCTTCGGTCGGCGCGCATGCTCGTGAGCGGACGGCAAGATCCGGGGGCGCCTCCCTCATACTCATACCAGATCCGGGAAAAGAAAGAACCTCACGCAGAGTCAGCAGAGGGAGCAGAGTTGTCCCGTGCACAGGGCAAGCTCTACTCTGCTCACTCTGCTGACTCTGCGTGAGGCATTCTTTTTCAGGATTCGGCATCAGAATGACAGTTTCTCCGGATTCGGTATCAGGGCAACGGCAGGCTCGCGGAGGGGCGCAGAGACGAACGGAGAGGGCGCAGGGGGATCTGGAACCCTCTGCGCCCTCTCCGTTTGCCTCGCGCCCCGTGCGTGAGACCGCTCTTCCGATCAGGGGGCGACGTCGTGGAAGGCGATGTCTTTCTCGCGGTCGATGGTGGTCCTCATCGTCCACTCGCTGTCGAAGAGCACCAGCGGCTTCTGCTTGGCGTCGTACACCAGCAGGCGCCCGTGCCCCCCCGCCAGCCGGTCGATCTCGTGCCTGGCGCCCTCCACCCAGCGGGCGGCCACATACGGCATGCGCTCCAGCCGCGCCCGGACGCCGTACTCGTGCTCCAGGCGGTGCAGCAGCACGTCGAACTGCAGCTGCCCCACCGCGCCCACGATGGGCGCGGGGCCGGTGATGGATTCGACGTAGAACACCTGCGCGGCGCCCTCTTCCGACAGCTGCTGCAGCCCGGTGTCCAGCTGCTTGCGCTTGAGCGGGTCGCCGATGACGATGCGCGCGAAGTGCTCCGGCGAGAAGCGGGGAATGCCGCCGAACTCCAGGTCGCCGTCCGCGCTGAGCGTGTCGCCGATGCGCAGCGTGCCGCGGTCGTGAATGCCGATCACGTCCCCCGGCCACGCCTCTTCGATGAGCGTGCGCTCCCGGGCCATGAACTGCGTGGGGCTGGCCAGGCGGATGGGCCTGCCGCTGCGCACGTGCTTCACCTGCATCCCCGCCTCGAAGCGCCCGCTGCACACGCGCACGAAGGCGATGCGGTCGCGGTGCTTGGGGTCCATGTTCGCCTGGATCTTGAACACGAAGCCGGTGAACTCCGGCTGGAGCGGATCCACCGAGCCCGTGCTGGCCTCGCGCGGCGTGGGCTCCGGCGCCAGCTCCAGGAAGCGGCGCAGGAACGGCTCCAGCCCGAAGTTGGTGAGCGCGCTGCCGAAGAACGCGGGCGACACCTCGCCGGCCAGGAACGCCTCGCGGCTGAACTCCGCGCCCGCCATCTCCAGCAGCTCCAGGTCCTCCAGCAGCTGGTTGACGGCGCGCTCGGGGATGGCGGCCTGGATGTGGTCGTCGTACAGGGAGCCGGTGTGGTCCTCCACGCGCGACTGGCCGTGGTCGTCGCCGCGCTCGAAGAGGTGCACCTGCTCCTCCACGCGGTCGTACACGCCCACGAAGCGGTCGCCGTCGATGATGGGCCACATCATGGGATAGCACTTCATCCCCAGCTCGCGCTCCACGTCGTCGATGAGCTTGAGCGGCGACTCGCCGGGGCGGTCGCACTTGTTGACGAAGGTGAAGACCGGCGTGTGGCGCAGGCGGCAGACCTCGAAGAGCTTGCGGGTCTGCTCCTCGACGCCCTTGCGGTTGTCCAGCAGCATCACCGCGCTGTCCGCCGCCATCAGCGTGCGGTACGTGTCCTCGCTGAAGTCCTGGTGGCCCGGCGTGTCCAGCAGGTTGATGGCGCGGCCCATGTACTCGAACTGGAGCACGGACGAGGTCACCGAGATGCCGCGCTCCTGCTCCATCTGCATCCAGTCGCTGGTGGCGTGGCGCGCTGCGCGGCGCGCCTTGACGCTCCTCGCCAGGTGGATGGCCCCGCCGTACAGCAGCAGCTTCTCCGTCAGCGTGGTCTTGCCCGCGTCCGGGTGGCTGATAATGGCAAAGGTCCGCCGGCGGCGGACCTCGTCGCTCAACCTGCTCATCGTTTTTCGCTCGTCCGGTTTCAGCCGCAACAAACTGGAAATCTAACACATTCCGGGCTTTGATTCAATCCGCCGGGGCCTCCCCGGCCCCCACCGTACTGCGTGCGTAGAGGGGCGAGGATTCGTGCAGGGTGGTTGGTGCAGCGCGAGAGGCACGCCCCCTCCGGGCGAGCACCACTCGCCCACCTCCCCAACCCCCTTGGAACCCCCTTGGGGGAGGTTCAGGTGGGGCGACCGGTCGGGATGCTTCGACACGCCTCTCACTGCGTCCGCGGGGGGCCTCACCCCCCGGCCCCCTCTCCCGCAAGCGGGAGAGGGGGAGAATTCGATCGCGCTTCGGAGGGTCCTGCTGTTCTCCCTCCCCCACGCAATCCTGGGGGTGGGGGCGGCTGCGGCCACACTACACCTTCCGAAGCGCCGCGATGCCTGCCCCAAGCACCCCTCCCCGAAGGCCTCCCGAAGTGGCGGAGGGGTCGCCCGCCGTCGCGGGGAACGAGCGAAAGGACGGGCGGGGGAGAGGGCCTCCGCGTATCGGGCGAGGGGTAGAACTTGCCCGTACCGGCAGCCGGCCGAACCGTCACGAACTTGCCCGGCCACGAAGCCACACGCGAACGGCCCCGCCCCCGGAGCACCGGGAGCGGGGCCGTTCTTACCGCCTGGCCGAGATCAGAACCAGTTGCGGCCGCCGCGCCAGCCGTTGTCGTAGCGGCCCATGTCCGTGCCGCCGCGATTGTGCCCCGCGCCCCGGTAGTCGGAGCCGTAGCGGTTCATCCCGCCGGACATCCGGTAGTCGCCGCCGTACCGGCCGGTGGCGCCCTGCGGACGGGCCAGGACGTCGTCGTTGTGGGCGGGCATCACCCCGTAGTGGCCCTCGTCGTCGCGGTAGCCGCGCACGCCGCTGTCACCCCGCGGGAAGTCGCGGTCGTAGCTGCCGGCCCAGCTGGTGCCGCCGCGCATGGCGCCCCGGCCCAGGTGACGGTCGTCGTCGCGGTCGAACGTCTCTTCCACGCGGTCCCAGCCGCGGCGCACCGCGTTCTGCGCCCGGTCCATGAACCCGCCGCGGCTCATCCCGCGGTCCACGTCGTGGTCCATCCCTCGATAGCCGCCCCCCAGGTTGCCGGAGCCCCAGTTGTGGCCCCAGTCGCGGTCGCCGCCGCCCAGGTTCCAGCCGCGGTCGCGCTCCGTCATGCCGCGGTTCGTCATCCCGCCCTGCATGCCGCCGCCGTGCATGCCGCCGGCGCGCCACCCCGCCTCGGCCGGGCGGATGTCGCGGTCGTACACGCCGCCGGTGCGCCCCAGCTGCCAGTCGCGGTCGGTGCGGTCCGCGGCGTCGGCCGTCCACGCGCCGTCGGACCACGAGTTGGCCCACAGCCCCTCGCGCTCACGGCTGCGGTTGCCCATGCCGCGGTTCATCCCCCGGTAGTCGCCGCCCGCGTCCATCGTGGAGCGGCTCTCGTAGTCGCGGCGCAGGTGCTCGTCGCCGTATCCGCCGCGCCCTTCGAACGCGTTCTCCACCCGGTCCCACCCACCCCGCAGGCTGTCGCCGAAACCGCGGCCGCGGCTCATCTCGCCGCCGCGGTAGCCGTAGTTCCTGTCGTTGCGGTCGAACAGCGCCATCTGGCCCTCCTCGCGTTCGGGTTGAACTCCCGCACCACGTGCGGGAAATGCGCCTGAACAGGGGCGGACCGGGGGTGCAATCTCCGTTCCAGCAACGGCTTGTGCGGACCGGAAGATCGGGCCCGCGCACTTGATCCGCGCGCGCGCGGCGGCTACGTTGCGCCCCTTTCCGTGCCGCCGGCTCCAGGGGAATGGAATGATGAGCGACGGTTCCGCGTTCGACGTGCTGCGCGCCCAGACTGCCCTGGCGGGGCTGGACGACGGCGAGCTGAGGGTCCTTGCCGGGGCCGCCCGGGTGCGGCGCTGCCCCGCCGGCAGCCTCCTGTTTCAGGAGGACCAGCCGCGCCGCGCCTTCGGGGTGCTGGTGCGGGGGCGGGCGCAGATCGTCAAGGAGGCGCCGCTGCACCCGGAGGTGCTGTACGTGCTGGGCGCCGGCGAGCCCTACGGCGAGGGGAGCTTTCTGGGCGACGACCCGCACTCCACCAGCGCGCTGGTGACGGAGGACGCCGAGGTGGTGGAGGTGCCGCGCGCCTGGATCGCCCGGCTGGCGGAGGCGGAGCCGCGGCTGTACGGAAAGCTGGTGGTGGCGGCGGCGCGGGTCATCTCCTCGCGCCTGCGGGTGGCCAACGCGCGGCTGGGCCGCCGCACCTCGGGGTTCCTTTCCCGCGAGACCCGCACCGAGCACGACCTGCTGGGCGAGCGCGAGGTCTCGGTGGACCTGTACTACGGGGTGCAGACGCTGCGGGCCACGGAGAACTTCTCCATCACCGGCATTCCCATCGGCCAGTACCCGTACCTGGTGAACGCGCTGGCCGCCATCAAGGAGGCCACCGCTCTGGCCAACGCGGAGCTGGGGCTGCTGACGGAGGAGGTGGCCGGCGCCATCGTGCAGGCGTGCCGCGAGATCCGCGACGGCAAGCTGCACGAGCAGTTCGTGGTGGACGTGGTGCAGGGCGGGGCGGGGACCAGCACCAACATGAACGCCAACGAGGTGGTGGCCAACCGCGCGCTGGAGCTGCTGGGCCGCCGCAAGGGCGACTACGACGCGGTGCATCCCAACAACCACGTCAACCTCAGCCAGTCGACGAACGACGTCTATCCCACCGCGCTCAAGATCGCCGCCAACTGGGCCATCGAAGACCTGGTGCGCGCGCTGGGCGAGCTGCGCGACGCCTTCTTCGCCAGGGGGCAGGAGTTCCGCGGCGTGCTGAAGATGGGGCGCACGCAGCTGCAGGACGCGGTGCCCATGACGCTGGGGCAGGAGTTCACCGCGTTCGGCGTGACCATCGGCGAGGACATGGACCGGCTGCGCGAGGCCGCGGCGCTCATCCGCGAGACCAACATGGGCGCGACGGCCATCGGCACGGGGATCAACACGGACCCGCGCTACGCCGGGGTGGTGTGCGAGAAGCTGCGCCAGGTGACGGGGCTGGAGATCATCACCGCGCCGGACCTGATCGAGGCCACGGCCGACACCGGCGCCTTCGTGCAGCTGTCCGGCATATTGAAGCGGGTGGCGGTCAAGCTGAGCAAGATCTGCAACGACCTGCGGCTCCTTTCCAGCGGCCCGCGCGCGGGGCTGGGCGAGATCAACCTGCCGCCGATGCAGCCGGGCTCGTCGATCATGCCGGGGAAGGTGAACCCGGTGATCCCCGAGGTGGTGAACATGGTCTGCTTCCAGGTGGTGGGGAACGACCTGACCATCACCATGGCGGCGGAGGCGGGACAGCTGCAGCTGAACGTCTTCGAGCCGGTGATCGGCTTCAACCTCTTCCAGTCGATGGACATGCTCATCCGCGGCGCCGGGGTGCTGCGGGAGCGGTGCGTGCTGGGGATCACCGCCAACGTGGACCGGATGCGGTGGATGGTGGAGAACTCCATCGGCCTGGTGACGGCGCTGGTGCCGTACATCGGCTACGAGCGCGCGTCGGAGCTGGCCACGGAGGCGCTGGCGACGGGCCGGGGCGTGTACGAGCTGGTGCGGGAGAAGGGGTGGCTGCCCGAGGCGCGGCTGGCGGAGATCATGACGCCGGAGGGGATGACGCACCCCCGCCCCATGCCCCACCCGGTGGAGGCGTAGAGGAGAGCGTTCAGGCTCGTATTTCTTGCCCGCCATACCTGACAGAAGGTAGTGTTCGTGTAACTTTCTGCATCGGACCCAAGGATGAGTCGCCTGTGATCCCGCGCATTCGCGAAGTCCACCTGCGGAACTACCGCAGCATACAACGGGCAGTCGTTCCGCTGTCCGGGCTGACGGTGCTCGTTGGGCCGAACGGGTCGGGGAAGACGAACTTCCTGGATGCTCTGGCATTCGTGCAGGAGTGCCTCTCCACTTCAATCGATGCTGCTTTGCACGCACGCGGCGGCATGAGCGTACATTATGGCATGCTCCCTCAATCTCAGTGGAATCCCCACGGTGTGGGCTTTCGACTGGTAATGGAACTGGAGCCGCACGTGGTGGCCGATTACGCCTTTCAACTCGTGTGGGGGGATAATGCTCGGGCTGAGGTGGCGGTGGAAATGGAGCGGTGTGTGATCAGCATAAATGGAAGAGAAACACACCGGTTTGAGGTGAAAAACGGCACTTTTGTAACTCCCATTCCCGGCTTACGGGTGTTGCTCCAAGCTGATCGGCTGGCCTTGTATGCGGCGTCGGCGGTCGAGGAATTCCGGCCGGTGTATGACTTCCTCATCGGAATGCGAATCTACTCGATTCAGCCCGAGCGGATGCGGGAAGCCCGGGAGATTAGTTCGGGGCTCATACTTGAACCTGATGGTGCGAACTCCGCGGGGGTACTTCGGCATCTGCAACAGCACTTTCCCGAGCAGAGTGACAGGGTACACGGGCTGTTGCAGGCGCTTGTTCCTGGAATCAAGTCCGTTAGAAGCACGCCATTAGGCGGGATGGAAATGCTGATGTTCACGGAACAGGGGAGCATTCCGTCTTCATTCCTGCCGTTGTTTCCGGCTAACGTATCCGACGGAACACTGCGGATGCTGGGACTTGTGCTGGCCGTGTACCAGCCCAATACACCGACGGTGCTGCTGATCGAGGAGCCGGAGGCCACCATCCATCCCGCGGCGGTAGACGTGGTGATGTCGGTGCTGCTCGACGCGGCGAAGCGGTCACAGGTGCTCGTCACCACCCACAGTCCCGACGTGCTGGATTACGGATCGCTGCCCGACGGCGCCATTCGGGTGGTGGCAAAGACGGACCGGGGAACGTCAATTACCCCCGTGGCGAACGCCTCGCGCGAAGCTATCAGGCAACGTCTTTACTCGCCCGGCGAACTGCTTCGCAGCGACGAGTTGAATCCTGACATCGCCGCTGCGGAGTCGCTGTCGCGGGAGCAGGATCTGTTCGGCGATCCGGTGCACACGTTCAGCGAGGCCTGAGCGTGGCGCTGGTTCCGATCGTCGAAGGGCACGCGGAGGTTCGCTCAGTACCGGTGCTCATGCGCCGGCTCGGGGTCGACGTCGCCAAACCATTTCGGGTGAAGCGCAATCAGGTCGTACGGCCGGGAGAACTGGAGCGCGCCGTTCAACTGGCCGTGGCCGATCGCGCCGCGGCGTCGGCGGTGCTGGTGCTGCTCGATGCGGACGACGACTGCCCCGCCGAACTGGCGCCGGTTCTGCTGCGGCGCTGCCGGCAGGTGACAGACGTGCCGGTGTCCGTGGTCTTTGCCGTCCGCGAACTGGAGGCATGGTTTCTCGGCGGAGTGCAGTCGCTGCGAGGCAGCGCGGAATCAGGCCCGACGCGGCGTACGATGGCAATCCCGAGATCCGGCGGGGAGCCAAGGAGCGCGTCGAGGCGCTGATGGCCGGAACCTACGTGGACGTCGACGACCAGCCCGCATTGATGGCTCTGCTGGACGTGGAGGCCGCGCGGCTCCGCTGTCCATCGCTCGACAAGCTGCTCCGAGATCTACAGAGTCTGGGCGTACTGACCTGATCTCGGCCTATTCCCTGTTCCCCCTTTCCTCCCTATTATCCGCCCCGAATTCCCCGCACCTGAGCAGCACGGACCGGCAACAACACCCGGAGAACGCATGGCAGACGTCGCACGCGGCACCGTCCTCCCCGTCCGGCACCAGCCGCCGCTCCCCCGCGAGCGGATGATCCTGGCGGAGGCGCCCGACGCCGAGGCCATCGAGATGGACGTGGTGATCGTGGGCGCCGGCCCCGCCGGGCTGGCGTGCGCCATCCACCTGGCGAAGCTCATCCAGAAGGACACCGAGGCCGGCGGCACCCTGGGCGAGACGCAGATCGCCGTGCTGGACAAGGCCTCGGCCCTGGGCGAGCACAACCTGTCCGGCGCCGTGGTGAACCCGCGCGCCTTCCGCGACCTCTTTCCCGAGCTCAGGGACGCGGACTTTCCCTTCCGCGATGCCGTCGGCAAGGAATCCGTCTACCTGCTGACGGAAACGGGGCAGATCCGGATCCCCACGCCCCCGCCCATGCACAACGCGGGGAACTTCACCGCCTCCATCAGCGAGATCTGCCGCTGGCTGGGCGAGAAGGCGGAGGGGCTGGGCGTGAACGTCTTCCCCGGCTTCCCCGTGGACTCGCTGCTGGTGGAGGGGCAGGCGGTGCGCGGCGTGCGCACCACGCCCAGCGGGCAGAGCCGCGACGGCAGCGGCGGCGAGCCGCCCACGGACCTCACCGCGCGCGTCACCGTGCTGGCGGAAGGCACCCGCGGCGCGCTGGGGCAGGCGTGGCGCGAGTGGCAGGGGGTGACCAGCGAGAACCCGCAGATCTACGCGCTGGGCGTCAAGGAGCTGTGGGAGACGAAGGTGCCGCTGGACCGCATCGTCCACACGCTGGGGTGGCCGCTGCCGCGCGACGCGTTCGGCGGGAGCTTCATGTATCCCCTGCAGCCCAACCTGGTGGCGCTGGGCCTGGTCGTGGGGCTGGACTACCGGCAGACCACGCTGGACGTGCACCAGCTGCTGCAGCGGATGAAGCAGCACCCGTTCTTCCGGAAGTACCTGGAGGGCGGGGAGATGGTGGAGTGGGGCGCCAAGACCATTCCGGAGGGCGGCTTCTACGCCCTGCCGCAGCGCCGCCACGGCGACGGCCTAGTGATGGTGGGCGACACGGCGGGGTTCGTGGACGTGCCGTCGCTCAAGGGCATCCACTACGCCATGCAGAGCGGGATGTACGCCGCGCAGGCCATCTTCGACGGCCTCAAGAACGGCGACGTCTCCAGCGCCTCGCTGGCCGCGTACGACCGGATGGTGGAGGGCAGCTACATCCGCCAGGATCTCTACAGGTCGCGCAACCAGCGCCTGGCGTTCAAGGACGGCTTCTTCGTGGGCGGCTTCAAGGCGGGGCTGATGACCATCTCCGGCGGCGCGCTCTTCGGCAGCCGCATCGAGATGCACCAGGACGCCGAGGTGCCCCGCCAGGTGAGGCCCGCCGCGCCGTTCACCCCCGACGGCAAGCTGACCTTCAGCAAGGTGGACGCGGTCTTCAAGAGCGGCAACCAGACCCGCGACGACATCCCGTCGCACCTGGTGGTGGGCCAGGACGTGCCGAAGGAGGTGGCGGAGCTGTACGTGCACATGTGCCCGGCCGGGGTCTACGAGCTGAACGGCGACAGGCTGGTCGTCAACGCGCCCAACTGCATCGACTGCAAGGCGACCGACGTCATCGGCCCGCGCTGGACCCCGCGCGAGGGCGGCAGCGGCCCCGCGTACAAGCGGATGTGATCCGTCCGTCCTGGCGGAGATGGACGTGCAGCGGGCGCTCTTCGCGGGGCGCCCGCTGCTCTTGTCGCGCCTGCTGAATCCGGGAAGAGACTTTTACTACAGATCCCGGAAAGGATTGGCCTCACGCGGAGTCAGCCGAGTCCGTCCTCTGTTGACTCCGCTGACTCTGTGTGAGGCCAATTCTTCCGGAAGATCTCGTATGGCACGGCGCAGCGGGAACAGCTGTCGCTTGTGCATTATCTGCCCGCGTTTGTATGATTGATGGCCGTCGCTCTCTTTCCCTCCTCGCGACGGTCCGCCGCACGTCCCTCGCCTTCGCGGCATCTGCGGGAACTTCCATCGGGCAGGATCCTTTTCCATGGCAAGCCGACTCCTCCTTGCTCCCGTGCTCGCGACGGCGCTCGTGCTGGGCGCCGCATCCGCCGAGGCGCAGCTCATGCGCCGCACGACGGCCCCCGGCGAAGGGATCCGCCAGTTCCCCGTCGCCTTCCTGGAGCCGGACACGCTGCGGCTGGAGTTCCACGCGCTGCAGGCCGGGGAGGACCTGCGGTTGAAGACCACGGGAACGGACACCGTCCGTGTCCGCCTGCGCGTCCTGGACACGGGGAGCGGCCGTCCCCTCAGCCGGCTGCTGGCGCTGCCGCAGGACAGGCTGTTCTCGCCCGGGAACGCGCTGCTGGAGCTGCGCTCCACCGTGCCGCACGACAGCGTGGTTCCGGGGGAGTATTCCGGCACGGTCCAGCTGCTGGACCGGGACAGCAAGCTCGTGGGCGAGCGGCCGCTGCGGGTCACCGTTCCCGCGCGGGTGCGCCCGGCGGAGCGCCAGTGGGCGGTGACCGTCTACAAGTTCACCGTCTTCGCCGGCTGGCGCGCCGGGTTCTCGCAGCAGGCGGAGACCCGCTGCGCGCCGCGCGACTCGTACTGGACCTCGCGCTTTCCCGACCCCCGCCCCGCGCCCTGCGTGCGCGACAACGTGCTCCCCCTGCGGCTCCCCGCCCGCGACGCCGCGTACCTTCCCGAGGCGTTCCGGACCCCGTCCGAGGCGGAGCTGCTGGGCGTCATCGAGAACAAGGCGGCCAAGGACCACGCGATGGTCTGGTGGACGGGCAATCCGCTGGGCGCGCCGCCGAAGGTGGGCTCGCCGGGGGTGGAGATGCAGTTCGTGGGGATGGACGAGCCGGGCGAATACACCGGCACCATCCAGCTCCCGCCGGCGGCCGGGAGCGGCCCGGTGGCGCTGTCGGTGAAGGTGACGCACCACTGGACGCTGGTGCTGCTGCCGATCATGCTGGGCGTGGCGCTTTCCATGTGGCTGCGCCGCTACGTCCGCAAGCGGCAGGCGCTGCTGGCGCTGCGCGAGCGCAGCACCCAGCTGGTGGTGCGGGCGGAGCAGGTGGACCGCCGGCTCACGCAGCTGGACGACGAGGTGGAGGATGCCGCCCGGCTGCGGGTGGACGTGGCCGTCGCGGACCGGCTGCGGCAGGTCAACCGCCGCATCCGCGTGCTGGCCCTCTCCCGCGCCCCGGCGGAGCGCAACGACGCGGAGCGGGATGCCATCGACGCCGAGGTTACCGCCCTGGAGGCCACCCTCGGCGCCTGGGAGGAGCTGGTGGACGCGCTGCGGCGGGTGGGCGAGCTGCTGCGCGAGTTCGACGACGTGACCGCGCGGCTGCCCGGCCGGGCCGGGCTGGGAGACGTTCCCGCGCTGCGCGGGACCGCCGTTGCCGTGCTGAAGACGGCGGCGCTGGACACCAACGACGCCGTGTACGCGCGCTGCGTCCTGGCCACGCAGCAGGCGGACCTGCTGGAGCGGTGGTCGGTGCTCGCGGAAGAAGCGGTGCGGCTGGGCGCGGCGAAAGCCGCGGGCGTGGATGCCGCGGCGGCCGCGCTCTTCGCCGCGGCGGACGTCGCGGCGCTGGAGGAGGTGGACAGGAGCCTGCACCGCATCGCCTCCGCCGCCAGGTCACCGCGCCCGCGCAGCGGCCTGTTCCGCCTGCGGCTGTCCCGGCGCCAGACGGCGGTGCAGGACGCCGCGGACGCGGACGCGGAGGAATGGACCGCCGCCGCGCCGCAGGGCCGGCCGTTCCGCGACCTCGGCCGCCGCGTGAGCCACTTCTTCTTTGGCGGCACGCCGGCGGAGCGCGTTGCACGGCAGGCGTGGATCGTCCGGTCCGTGTCGGAGCTCGCGGCCGGCGTGCTGGCCTTCGCGGTGGCCGCGGTGACCGCGCTCTCGGAGCTGTACACGGCCAAGCCGTACTTCGGCACGCTGGACGACTACGTGGTGGCCGTGCTCTGGGGCTTTGGCACCAAGCTGGGGATCGACGCGGTGCGCGTCGCGCTGGAGGGCGGCGTCGCCTGGCCCTTCCGCCGCAAGCCGGGCGGGGGCGAGCCGGCCGCCGCGGCCGCCGGCGCGGGGGCCCCGGCGAAGTCCTGATCCTGATCCTACCGTCCGGAGGGCAGTGACGGGGCCCGTTCAACGCGGAATCCCGCCGTGCAGCAGGTGCCTTGCGGAACACCTGGCAGTGGCAGCGCGCCGGCCGTCCTCGTCCGGGCTTGCGGCCCGCGACGACAAATGATTATCCTGGGAAGGTCCTGCCCTTCTTTCCCTACCCAGGAGCCGCAATGAAGAAGCTGAAGCTGGATGTCGAGGCAGTGGAGGTGGAGAGCTTCCCCACGCAGGACGAGGATGGCTCCAGGCGCGGTACGGTGCTGGGGCACAGCGACACGGAAACCCAGTACCAGCACACCTGCTGGGAGACGTGCCCGAACACGTGCAACCAGGCCCACTACACGTGCGCCCGCACCTGCATCTGGACGGAGTAGCACGGGTTTTCTGAGCATACAACGAACGGCGGGGGCCGGCGCCATGCCGGCCCCCGCCTTCCTTTGTGCGGGACGGCGGACGGCGCGACGTCGTAGCCGCGATGCCGCGATTTCGATCGCGCTCGTCGTCGCAGCGGCGTGGGCGTCCGTCGATGTGCCGGGGGTGCACGTTCCTCCGGCCGATTTCGTGCACTCCGCCGCGCGCATGGCTCCCCGCAGATCGCGCAAACTGGTCGAGCTCCGCCGCCGCATCGTCCCCCGGCGCCGCAGAAAGCTGCGCCCGGTGGAGCTGGTCCCGGCCGGCGAGGTCCATGCGGCGCTGCTCCACGCGCTCGGCGGCGACCTGGCGGCGGCGCTCGGGGTGCAATGGTCGGCCGGGGATGCGCTCCCGCTGCGTGAGGAATGGAGGGATGCGGAGAGCGGCCTTTACCGCTCCGTCTACCTGATCCACGCGCTGATGAACCGCGCCGCGTCTGGGGTTGACGGGGAGGCGCCGCGGTGGCGGCTGGCAATAGGGGACATCGGTCTTTGCGCGGAGGGCGTGGGCGACGTCTTCGGGGAGGCGGCGCAGGAGGGGTGCTGTGCGGTGATCGGCCTCGCTCCGCTGCGCGCGGGATCGGGCGCGGATGCGGGGGTTCTGCGCGCCCGGCTGCTCTCCGAGGCCGTCCACGAGCTGGGCCACCTGGCCGGCCTTTCGCACTGCCGGCGCGCATCGTGCGTCATGTATCCCTCCCGCGATATTGCGGACACCGACCTCAAGGGAGCCTCGTTCTGCAACGAGTGCCGCCGATCGTTGAAACTGCGCGGGTTACAAGACTCTTGACGCCCGCGCGCCATTGCTCCTAACTTGACGCGACTTTCGGTTCCGTTCCTATCGCGCCACCTCTGTTAAGCAGTTTGCCGAACACGCAGAACCCGGCCTCGCGCCCCGGAGGAACGCCGATGGCCTCCGAATCGCCGCGCTCGCTGCGCCGCGCCTACGTGGAGTGGGTGGAGGAGCAGATCGAGGAGTTCAAGGAGCGGATTCCGCGCTCGCACATTCTCGCCATTGCGGACGAGGTGGTGAACGAGTTGCGCGTGGACGCCGGAGGGCAGTACCAGCTTACCGAGATCCTGCTCTGCAATGCGATCGACCGGCGCATCTTCCGCATGCTGCGGCTGCCGGGGTATCGCGCGTGGTGCGCGCAGCGCGCGGCGGAGCATGCGCCGCAGACGGTGATCACCTTTCCCCTGCCGGACCGCTTCGTCTCCCCGCCGGCCGCCGCGCCCGCGCCTGCCCCCCCGCGCATTGCCCTGGTGGCGGAAGAGGACGAGCCCGAGCGCCTGGCCTGTGTCGGTTAGACACGAACGCCTGGTGGCGCGCCGACACGGATCCTGACGCACGTGACCGCGGCCGCTCTCGCAACCTGTTGCGGAGCGGCCGGTTGCGTGTGCTTGCGCGCGGGGTGCGCGGGGTGCATCTTCCACGCGCTTTGAAGCGCGCCGATCGCGCGTGAGTCTCCTTCTGGCTGGTTCCATGTCACACGACGAGCACGCTGCCGCCGGCTTTTCGGCGGACCGCTTTCCCGCGGTGGGGATCGTGGTGCACGACAACACGCCCGCGCCCGGCCGGCCGCCCCGCATGACCTTCGTGTGGGGCGGCGAAGACGCCGCGGCGCCCTCCCTGCCCTTTGGCCGGTGGAAGCCGGGCGTCCGCGCCGCCTGAAAAACGCGCGGATCCGGGCCCTTGGGAGCAGACGGCGGGTGAGCTGAACGCGGCTCACCCGCCTGCTTTTCGTGCGTGAATGCGTGAGGGGGCTCTCACCCGGCTCCGTTCAGGCTCGCCACCCTCTCCCACGAACCGCCGTGGAGAGGTGGAGACGTCTCACCAGGT
>DATAAG010000180.1:0-4646 GCA_036260235.1 Longimicrobium sp. | reverse complement strand
GCGCCGCGCGCGGCACGCCGCGGCGGGCAACGACGCGAAGGGACGCCGGGGAGAGGACGGGGCGCCGCCGGCCCCGGCCGGCTGTCGCGGAACGGGTCAGCGCGCCGCGTTCTGGAACGCCAGCAGGCGGTCCGCCCAGTCGGAGCGAGAAAAGACCACCCGGAACCAGGGGGTGAAGGCGTCCGGGTTCTCCCGCACCTCGCGGGTGACCTGGTCCACCGGCACCCAGCGCCATCCGTCCACCTCGTCCGCGCTGGGGACGGGGTCGCCGTCGTGGCGGGCCAGGAAGACGTGGTCGTACTCGTGCTCCACCAGCCCCGGCCCCACCTGCGCGCGGTAGGTGAAGGCGAACAGCGGCGTGAGGGCGCAGTCGATCCCCATCTCCTCTCGCAGGCGCCGCCGCGCGGCCGTGTCCACGCGCTCGCCGGGGCGCGGGTGCGAGCAGCAGGTGTTGGTCCACAGGCCGGCGGAGTGGTACTTGGCCGCCGCGCGGCGCTGCAGCAGCATCTCGCCGCGCGAGTTCAGCACGAAGACGGAGAAGGCGCGGTGCAGGCGCCCCTCCCGGTGGGCCCGCTGCTTCTCCAGCGTCCCCACCTCGGCATCGTTCTCGTCCACCAGCACCACGCGCTCTTCCATCCGCCTGCCCGTTCCGGCTGTTTCGCTCGCCGCACTCCGCGCCCGGCGCCGTGCACGTTGTAACCGGCCGCCCCGCGTCCCGCAACCGCAGCACCCGATGGCATGGCGAAACCCGGCCGGCCGATGATGCGCCTTGCCGACCGCATCGGGGAATCGCCGCCTCCGCGCCGGAGCGAATGAATTCGCCGCTGGAATTCGCAAAGTCCGCCGTCGCGGACTGCACCGGAGCCAGATCCTCCGAACGGACGGTGCAGCGCGGCACGCGGCCGGCAAGTACCGGACTCGGCCCGCGGTGAGCCCCATCAATGCCGTAACGTGCCGGCCGCTTGACGACGTTTGGTGAACGGTTGGGCCTCTGTGGGGAAATACCCCACAGCCCAAGCTGGTTCCCGCCCGGCACTCGCTTCCGATAGACCGGCTATCGTTCTCCGGCCGGCGCGGTTTCGCACCGCCCGAAGGCGTGTGTCCGTCCGCCTGACAGGTGATGTCAGTTGCCCCGCCCGCCGCGGAATCCTCCCTCTCGATCGGAGCCTCGATGTCGAGCGATCTTTTTGAGTCGCCGCTGTACACGTATTTCGTCTCCCATTACGCGCACCCCACCGGGCCGGACCTGCTGGGGCGCACGGATCCCTTCTTCGCCTGGCAGGACGCCCGCCGGCAGGCGGGGCTGTGGCCGTATTCGCGCAGCCTGGACGCGGCGCCGCGCCCCGCGTGCGGCGTGCACACGGAGACGGGGGCGGGCGCCGTGGGGCTCAACTTCCTGTCGCAGGACTACCTGTCGCTCTCGACGCACCCGCGGGTGGTGGAGGCGGCGCACCGCGCGCTGCGCGACCACGGGCTGCACAGCGCCGGCAGCGCCATGCTGGGCGGCAACACGGCGGCGTCGCTGGTGCTGGAGGCCGCCCTGGCGGAGGCGCTGCAGATGCCGCACGTGGCGCTCTTCTCCACCGGCTGGGGCGCGGGCTTCGGCACCATCACGGCGCTGGTGAGGCCGGACGATTACGTGCTGCTGGACACGCTGTCGCATGCGTGCCTGCAGACCGGCGCCGAGGCGGCCACGCGCAAGGTGGTGCGCTTCCGGCACCTGGACAACGACGCCGTGCGCCGGCACCTGCGCAAGATCCGCTCGCGCGACGCGCAGAACGCCATCATGGTGGTGACGGAGGGGCTGTTCTCGATGGATTCGGACATCCCGGCCATCGAGGAGCTGCAGGCCATCTGCCGCGCGTGGGGCGCCACCCTGCTGGTGGACGTGGCGCACGACTTCGGCGCGCTGGGCCCGCGGGGCACCGGCAGCGTGGGCGCGCAGCAGCTGCTGGGAAAGGTGGACCTGGTGATGGGCGCGTTCTCCAAGACCTTCGGGTCCAACGGCGGCTTCCTGGCCACGCACTCGCCGGCGGTGCGGCAGTTCGTGCGCGTGTTCGGCGGGCCGCACATCTTCTCCAACGCGCTGTCGCCGCTGCAGGCGGCGGTGGTCACCGAGTCGCTGCGCATCGTGCGCTCCGATGAGGGCGACCGGCTGCGCCGCGACCTGTTCGGCAACATCGGCGCGCTGCGCGGCGAGCTGGACCGCCGCGGGGTGGAGGCGCTGGGCGAGCCCTCGCCGGTGGTGCCGGTGGTGGTGGGGGCGGCGCCGGTGGCGCGCGTGGCCGCGCGGATGATCTTCGACCGCGGCGTGTTCGTGAACCTGGTGGAGTACCCGGCGGTGCCCATCCGCGGGACGCGCTTCCGCATGCAGGTGATGGCCGGGCACTCGCAGGAGCAGGCCCGTGCCGCCGCCGCCGTCGTCGCCGAGTCGATCCACGAGGCGCGCGCGATCGTGGAGGGCCCGCGCCAGTTCGCGGTGCCCTTCGCCACGATCCAGGCACCGGTTCCCACCGGGGCGTAGCCCCCTCCCCGCGGTCCCCTCCATCTTCGGGGGCTTGGGTCCGCCTTGTCCTGCGACTCCATGATGGATCAGATGGGCCGCGCGCGGGTACCTGCGCGCGGCCTTTTCGCCGCGCATCCGCAGTCTCCCGCGCGGCACGGGGAAGTCCCACCTCCATTCACGGTCACGGCCATGCGACGCATCGTCCTCCTGGCGGCCGCGCTTTCCCTTTCGCTCCTCCCGCGCCACGCGGCCGCCCAGTACGACCTCGGCGGATTCATCATGGGCGGGCAGGGCGGGGGCGGGACCTCGCTGATGGACCCGCGCTTCAGCGTGGACATGGCGTACACGCTGGAGATCTCCAACTACCGCGGGCCGTACTTCGGCGCGCGGTACACGCTGGGGATGCACCGCCTGCGCGCGGACCAGGCGGCGTACCGTGAGCGGTTCGGCGGGGGCGCCGCCACGGTCTCGGGGGGCGACGGCACGCTGTACGACACCGGCGCCGACGTGGAGGTGGGGTACGGCTTCGGCGTGCTGCGGGTGTACGGGTTCACGGGCATCCACTACTACCAGCAGTACCAGTACCCGGCGACGGTGAGCTCCGGCGCCGACGAGGTGGAGGTCGACAGCCGGCGGGAGATCAGCATCTCCAACGCGCGGGGCCTGGGCGTGCACCTGCGCCTCACCGACACCGGCGCCATCGTCGCCGAGGCCTACCGCGGCGGCGGCGAGGACGGCGTGATGCGCCTCTCCGGCACCCGCTTTGGCCTGCGCTGGGCGTGGTAACGCGAGCAGTCACATCGATTCACATCAGCAGTCGAGTGGTGGATTCATGAGTGGTGGCGCGATCTTCATGATGGGCGGGGATGATCGGCTGGTGGAGATGCGCGAGCAGCCGTACGACGACGAACTCGTCCTGCAGAAGCTACTTGCCGATTACCCGCACCTGCTGGCCGGCGACCAGATGGGCGAAGGCCCGATGCGCCGCTGGCTGCTGGTCTCGCGGGAGATGCCGGTGATGATCGAGGACGAGGTGAGCGCGTATGGCTACCTCGATCACTTGTTCCTGGATCAGGATGCCGTCCCCACGCTCGTGGAGGTGAAGCGCAGCTCCGACATGCGCATCCGGCGCGAGGTGGTGGGGCAAATGCTGGATTACGCCGCCAATGCTGCGCGCTACTGGCCGGTGGAGCGCATGCGCGAGTACTTCGGACGGCGTTTTCGGGAAGCGCCCGGAGCCGCCGACGATGCGCTGAGGGAGTTCCTGAGCGGCGACGATCCGGACGAGTTCTGGGAGAGAGCCAGGACCAACCTGCAGGCCGGGAAAATTCGTCTGGTCTTCGTCGCCGACGTGATCCCGCCGTCGCTCAAGGCGATCATCGAGTTCCTGAACGGCCAGATGGAGCCCGCGGAGGTGCTGGGCGTGGAGGTGCGCCAGTACGTGGGTGGCGAGATGAAGACGCTGGTGCCCCGCGTCATTGGCCAGACGGCGGCGGCGGCGCGGAAGAAGCCGCAGGGCGAGGTGTGGACGCTCCCCCGGTTCCGTGATCGCCTGCGGGAAAAGAAGGGTGAGGCTGCCGTCGCTGTCGCGGATCGGATCGTGGAGTGGGCGCACGGGCGGATGCCTGATTTCTGGTTCGGCCGTGGTACGGCGGACGGCTCCATCGTCCCGCGGCTGTGGATAAACGGCAGACGCTACCTCTTCTTCTCGCTGTACAGTTCCGGCGTGATCGAGCTCTCTCCGCAGTGGATGAAGACGATGCCGGGATTCGAGTCCGACGAGCGGCGTCGCGAGTTCCTGGAGCGCATCAACCGGATCCCGGGCGTGTCCGTGCCGGTGGACGCCATCGCGAGACGGCCATCGTTCCCCATCCTGCTCCTTACGGGCAATGACGCGCGGCGCTCCTTCTTCGACGCGCTTGAATGGGCGATCTCGGTAGCTCGCGAGGCCGGAGGGCTTCCGGACGAGGCCGCTTCCGGCGCAGAGATCCACAGGGTGGTACAAGAGGGCCGGGACCCGGTGAACCCGTGACCTCCGCTCTGGACACGCGCCTGTGAAACGGTTGATCGCGTTCGCGGCGGGGATTGCCGGGTTCGCGGTGCTGGTGCGCGCGGCGGAGCGAATACGCCGCGCGCCTGC
>DATAAG010000179.1:0-6283 GCA_036260235.1 Longimicrobium sp. | reverse complement strand
CTCCGTGTGAGGCCAGAGCAGTTCCTTGTCGCGCGCGGGACGGCGGGCTACGTTCCGCGCCGCCAAACGGGACGATCAAAGAGAGGCGGATGGAAATGGCGGAGTTGAACGAGCTGGTCTCGCAGGCGTACCGCGACCGCGAGCGGCTCAGGGAGCGCGAGGTGGCGCAGGCGGTGGAGGAGACCATCGCGCTGCTGGACCGCGGCCAGGTGCGCGTCGCCGAGAAGGCGGACGGCGAGTGGCGGGTGAACGCGTGGGTCAAGGAGGCCATCCTCCTGTACTTCGCCCTGCGCCCGCTGGAGCCCATCGACGCGGGCGACCTGCGCTTCTTCGACAAGATCCGGACGAAGCAGGACCTGCAGGCGCAGGGGATCCGCGTGGTGCCGCCCGGCGTGGCGCGCTACGGCAGCTTCCTGGAGCCCGGCTGCGTGCTGATGCCCGGCTACGTGAACATCGGCGCGTACGTGGGCGCCGGGACCATGGTGGACACCTGGGCCACCGTCGGCTCGTGCGCGCAGGTGGGCAAGGGCGTGCACCTGTCCGGCGGCGTGGGGCTGGGCGGGGTGCTGGAGCCGCCCAGCGCGTCACCCGTGATCATCGAGGACGGTGCGTTCATCGGCTCGCGCTGCATCGTGGTGGAGGGGGTGGTGGTGGAGGAAGAGGCGGTGCTGGGCGCCAACGTCGTCCTCACCGCCTCCACGCCCATCGTCGACGTCACGGGAAAGGAGCCGGTGATCACGAAGGGCCGCGTCCCCGCCCGCTCCGTGGTGATCCCCGGCAGCATGCCCAAGGAGTTCCCGGCGGGCACCTTCAACGTCTCCTGCGCGCTCGTCATCGGCAAACGCAAGGCATCCACCGACCAGAAGACCTCGCTGAACGACGTCCTGCGCATCTTCGACGTGCAGGTGTGAGACGAACAGAGGCGAATCCGCGTGGAGGAGATATGGAAATCAAGCTGCCGCCGGACCTGGAAGCGGAGTTGGAGGAGGAAGCGCGGCTATCGGGGTACTCTGTCGAGAAGCTGATCATCATCTGCGTGGCTGAGCACTTCGCCAAAGTGCGGCGGGTATCGGCGCCGTCAGTTCCCCCGCCGCATTACAAACCGGAGGATTTTCCGCCGGGAAGCATGGGAGAGTTCTTGGCTCCCTTCATTGGCGTGATCGACAGCAGTGAACTGGGTCCTGAGGCTCAGAAATGGCTTCCGCTATCCGAGAACACCGGTGAGAAATTCACAGAGATCCTGTTGGAGAAACAAAGACAGGGGCGCCTGTGACGAACGTGTCCGAGCAGACCATCCGGGGGGCAGTGCCTGACTCCATCCGCGGCGAGCTGGCGCAGCTGACGCTGGAGCTGTGCAGGATTCCCAGCGAGACGTGCCACGAGGCGGAGATCGCCACGTGGATCCAGCACCGCTGCGTGCAGGCGGCCGGGGCGCACGCGGTCAAGCGCATCGGCCACTCCGTCATCTGCGAGCCGTACGGGCGCGACGAGCGGCCGGGGGAGCCCACCGTCGCGCTGGTGGGCCACTCCGACACGGTAAAGTGCGCGCAGAACCAGGCGTGCGACATCCGCGACGGCCGCGTCTACGGCTGCGGGGCCAGCGACATGAAGTCCGGCCTCGCGGTCATGCTCGCCCTGCTGGACCGCTGGCGCGAGCTGGAGCGGGGCCGCCCCGTCTGGATCTTCTACGACGGCGAGGAGGGGCCGGCGGAGGGGAACGGGCTGGGCCCCGTGCTGGCCAGCGGCATCCTTCCCCCGCTGGACTTCGCCTTCATCCTGGAGCCCACGGACCGCGGGCTGCAGCCCGGGTGCATGGGGCTGCTGCACGCCATCGTCACCGTGCGCGGCACCCGCGCCCACAGCGCCCGCCCCTGGCAGGGCGAAAACGCGCTGTACAGGGCGATCCCGCTCCTGCAGCGGCTGCGGGACTTCGGGCGGCGCGAGGTGCGCTTCGGGGACCTGGTGTTCTACGAGGTGATCGTCGCCACGCAGGCGGCCACCTTCAACTCGCGCAACGTCGTCCCCGACGTGCTGGAGCTGAACGTCAACTTCCGCTTCGCGCCGGGCAACACGGCGGAGAACGCCGAGGCGGAGCTGCGCGCGCTGGTGGGCGAGGACGGCGAGGTGAACGTGGTTGACCAGGCCCCCGCCGGCGACGTGCACGCGGACCACCCGCTCATCCAGGAGTGGTGCCGCCGCGAGGGGCTGCAGGTGCTTCCCAAGCAGGCGTGGACGGACGTGGCGCGCTTCACCTCCGCCGGCATCCCCGCCGTCAACTTCGGCCCGGGCGAGACGGGGCAGGCGCACCAGGCCAACGAGTGGGCCTCCATCGACTCGCTGGAGCACTGCTACGGCGCCCTGCGCCGCTGGTTCGCCGCGTGAACCCCGTGCTGGCGGGCATCGCCCCCTCCATCATCCGCGCCATCAACGCCCGCAAGCGCCCCGGCGACGTGGACCTGGGGCTGGGCGAGCCGACACTGCGCCCCGACCCGCGCCCGTTCGAGGCGGCGGCGGCCTGGGTGCGCGAGCACGGCTGCCCGTACACGGCCAACGCCGGCTTCGCCAGGCTGCGTGAGCAGATCGCCGCCTATGCCGGCCTGCCGGAGCGCGGCGCCGCGGAGAACGCCGTCGTCACCGTCGGCTCCGAAGAGGCGCTGTACCTGGGGATCAAGGCGCTGCTGGACCCCGCGCGCGACGAGGCGCTGGTCGTGGAGCCGTGCTACCTGGCGTATCCCAAGCTCTGCGCGCTGGAGGGCGTCCGGCACCGGATGGTGGCGATGGACGCGGCGGACGGCTTCCGCCCCTCCGCCGCGCGGGTGCTGGAGGCGCTGCGCCCGGAAACGCGCCTCGTCATCCTCAACTCGCCCAACAACCCCACGGGGCGCACCTGGCCGGAGGCGGAGCTGCGGGCGCTTGCGGAGGGCCTGGCCGCGCGGCCGGGCGAGCCGGTGTGGGTGCTCTCCGACGAGGTGTACCGCGAGCTGTACTTCACCGGTACGCCGCCCGTCTCCATCGGCGCGCTGTGGCCGCACGCGCTGGTGGCGGGGTCGCTCAGCAAGAGCAACGCGCTCACCGGGCTGCGGCTGGGCTGGCTGGTGGGCGACGCGGAGGTGATCGCGGCCGCCATCAAGGCGCACCAGCTCGTCAACACCGCCGCCAGCACCTTCAGCCAGGTGGTGGCGATGGAGGTCTTCCGCGATCCCGCCACCCTCTCCGCGCACCGCCCGCACTACACGGAGCGGCGGGCGCTGCTGGCGGGGCTGATGGAGCTGCACGGGCTGGAGTGGCTGCCGCCGGAGGGCGCCTTCTACTGCATGGTGCGCCTGCCGGAGCGGTGGGCGGCGGACTCGCTGGGCGCGGCGGAGGCGCTGCTGGAGCGCCACCGCGTCCTCGCCACCCCCGGCGTGGCCTTCGGCGACAGCGGGGAGGGATGGCTGCGGCTGTCGTGGGTGGCGGAGCCGGACGCCCTGCGCGCCGGCATCGAGCGCATCGCGGAGTTCTTCGCGCATAGCCTGCCCCGCGACAGCGATTGAAATCGCCGCAACGACTACGCGCTGTCCGCCTTCGCGGACACCACCACCCGTCCGGATCCTGCCGTTCGCGTACCTCCTGCCAGGCCCGGCATTCGGCTCGGAGCCCGGCTGGATGGGGAGCGGCGCGGTTTTTCCGGATGGGGGATCGCAAGTGCTTCCTGATCCGCTGATCCACCGAGGTTATTTCGATGGCGATTCGCGTCGGTCCCGCGGGGCCGCCCGATCCGGTGCGCGACCACCTGGCGGAGGTGCGGCGCGCGCTGATGCGCCTGCACAAGTCGCTGATCGACTCCGAGCGCCCCCGCTTCGAGGCGCGCCGCGGCAGCGCGGTCACCAGCGCGCAGCTGCTGGGCGCGCTGCTGGAAGATCCCTTCTTCCAGTGGATGCGCCCCTTCTCGCAGCTGATGGCGGCGATGGACGAGGCGCTGTTCGGCGACGAGCCGGTGACGGCGGAGGGCGCGCGCGGCTTCGTGCAACGCGCCCACGCGCTGGTCTCGCCCGCCGACGCCGACCCGGCCGGTGCCTCGCCGTACGCGCGGGCCCGCCAGCGCGACCCCGCCGTGCTCTTTGCCCACACCGAGCTGAACCGCCGCGTGGCCGCCGCCCTTCTGGCGTACGGCGACGCCGCGGCGTAGGCTGTCGGGGCCGCCGCTCCGGACCCGCCCGCGCGCACCGGAGCGCATCAGCCCGGAATCCCTGTCCTTTCGGGGCGGTCAGCGGCCTGTTAAGATTTTAGCACATCCGCGCACTTTCCCGTGCCGGCGGGGTACAGCGCCCGCCGATCATCATCCGGAAACCCCTCGCACCCCGTGCAATGAAGCCGATTCGTTCTGTGCTGCTCGCCACGCTGGCGCTGGGCGCGCTCGCGCCCGCGGCGCCCGCGCGCGCGCAGGCGGCGCTGGCCGACACCGCGCCGGCCAACTGGCACCTGCTGGACCCCACCGCCGACCGCTTTCCGGGCATCAGCGCGGAGCGCGCGCACCGCGAGCTGCTTTCCGGCATGCGGCCGCGCGACACCGTGGTGGTGGCCATCATCGACAGCGGCATCGAGGTGGACCACCCGGACCTGGCGCCCATCATCTGGACCAACGCGCGCGAGCGCGCCGGCAACGGCCGCGACGACGACGGCAACGGCTACGTGGACGACGTGCACGGCTGGGACTTCCTGGGCAACCGCGACGGCCGGGACGTGGACAACGACACGTACGAGATCACCCGCCTGTACGCCGCCTGCCGCGCCCCCGGCGTGACGGAGGCCGGCGGAACGCCGTGCAGCGAGATTCGCCCCGAGTTCGAGCGCCGCCGGCAGGAGGCGCAGGCCAACCTGCAGCAGGTGCGGCAGATCGAGGCGGCGGTGGTGGACGTCTACGCCCAGCTTCGCCAGCACCTGATGGCCGAGCCCACCACGCCGGCGGTGCAGGCCATCCAGACCACCGACCCGGCGCTGTCGCGCGCGCGGAGCATCTACCTGACCATCGCCCAGCAGGGCTTTACCCTGCAGGACGTGATCGACCAGCGCGAGTCGCTGGAGGGGCAGGTGCAGTACGGGATGAACCCGGACTTCGACCCGCGGGGCCTGGTGGGCGACAACTACGCCAACCCCAACGAGCGGGGCTACGGCAACCCCGAGGTGGAGGGTCCGGACGCCAGCCACGGCACGCACGTGGCGGGGATCGTGGCGGCGCTGCGCAACGGCATGGGGGTGGATGGGATCGCGCCGGCGGTGCGCATCATGGTGCTGCGCGCCGTGCCCGACGGCGACGAGCGCGACAAGGACGTGGCCAACGCCATTCGCTACGCCGTGGACAACGGCGCCCGCGTGGTGAACATGAGCTTCGGCAAGAGCCACTCGCCGCAGAAGAGCGTGGTGGACGAGGCGGTGCGCTACGCGGAGAGCAAGGGCGTGCTGCTGGTGCACGCTGCGGGGAACGACGGGGCGGACCTGAACCACGGGGGCAACTTCCCCAACCAGCACTACGCCGCCGGCGGGCGGGCGGCGAACTGGATCGAGGTGGGCGCCTCGTCGTGGCACGCGGAGGACCTGGCCGCGCCGTTCAGCAACTACGGCCGCGGGCGGGTGGACATCTTCGCGCCCGGCGTCTCCATCCTGTCGACGACGCCGGACGGCAAGTACGACCGCAACGACGGCACCAGCATGGCCGCCCCCGTGGTGACCGGCGTGGCCGCGACGCTGCTGGCGTACTTCCCGGAGCTCACCGCCACGCAGGTGCGCCAGATCATCCTGGAGAGCGCCACCCGCAACGAGGCCGAGGTCGCGCGCCCCGGCACCGAGGGCGAGCGCATCCGCTTCTCCGAGCTGTCGGACACGGGCGGCGTGGTGAACCTGTACAACGCCGTGCAACTGGCGCAGCAGCGGGCGGGGCGAGGGAATAGGGAATAGGGAACAGCCTGCAAGTGCTGTTCTGGGGGATGCAGGGCGAAGCCCTCCTCGCAATGTGCGGGGAGGGCTTCGTCGTGGGCCCCGCTGAGCGGCTGAAGCCGCCGCGCCGCCGCAACAACAGCGGAAAGCCCCGCAAACTGCGCGGGGCTTCAACTGCGGTGGCCCTCACCCCCGGCCCCTCTCCCGCAAAGCTGCGCGGGAGAGGCGAGTGGAATCACGCGCGAGACCGGCGGGGTGGTGTCGGCGAAGGCCGACAGTGTGAAGTCGTTGCGGCGATGTCAATCGCTGGGGAGCGATGCCGGCTCACTCCATCACTCCATCACTCCATCACTCCATCACACCATCACTC
>DATAAG010000178.1:0-2297 GCA_036260235.1 Longimicrobium sp. | reverse complement strand
CCATCACCCCACCACCGCTAGTAGCTCACCCGGAAGGCGGAGCGGCCCAGGAACGCGAACAGATCGCTGCCGCGCCATTCCAGCCGCACCGGGTTCCCCGCCGCGCCCACGTCCACCGCCGCGGAGGTGTACGGGGGCAGGGCCACGTACAGGCGCCCGTTGCTGGCGAACGCCAACTCACCGTTCGGCCCCAGCGCGCGGATGCTGCTGGCGGTTCCCAGCTGCGTCGCCTGGCGCAGCGTTCCGTCGGGGGAGCGGGTCCACACCTGCACGATTCCGCCGGCGCCGGGAAGGGTATACGCCACCCATCCCCCGTTCGCCGCGTAGTCCGTGCGCGGGTACACCTCCCGGCTGGACGCGGGCGTGAGCGACACCCGGCTCCCATCCGCGGCAATCATCTCGATCGCGTACACCTGGTTCGTGCAGCACGGCGTGCTGCTCCGGAAGACGACGTTGGTCCCGTCCGTCTCCGGGAAGACGTTCCAGGTGACCGCGTCGTCGTCGGAGGTGAGCGGGGTGAGCACCCCGTTGCGGTAGCGGACGATGTCGTACGACGAGTTCCAGAACGCCACGTCGCCGTTGGCGGCGACCGCCTGGTCGATGTTCGCGGCGTCGCCGGCCAGCTGCGCGGTGGTCCCCGACGCGAGGTCGCGCCGGTAGATCGCCGTGTAGCCGAGCTTGCCGGTCCAGATCGCCCAATCGCCTGCTGCGCGGAGCGAGGTCGGGGATCCACCCAGGGAGACCAGGGTGCCGTTGTGCCAGTCGAAGTTCGCCTCGGCGGCGTCGGAGTCGCCGGTGGTGAAGACGGCGCCCTGCGAGTGCAGCCACCCCCGTGCCGGGGAGTCCGCGGCCGTGAAGGCGGCCGGGTCGGCGCCGCGGAGGATGGTTTCTCCGCCCCCGCCGCGGGTGGCGATGCGCGCGGAGCCGTCCACGTCGAAGAAGAGCACCCGCTGCGCGTCCAGGTCCAGCAGCAGCGCCCCCGCGCTCGCCTCCTCCGCCCAGCGGGCGCTGGACTCCACGTACACGCGCCGCGACACCGTCACCGTCTGGTTGCGCGAGTCGGTGCCCACCACCTCCACCGTGACCTCCTTGCCGTCGAAGCCGGCCAGCGACACGGTGGTGTGATCGCCCGTCGTTCCCGACGCGAGCTGTGCCCGCCCGTCCGGCGAGACCAGGTACACCCGCACCGAGGCGCAGCCGGCCGGGTCGTCGTCCGTGCAGTCCGCATCCACGCGCAGCCCGGGACGAGCCACGCTGTTGAGCACCGGCGCCGTGACCGACAGCTGGGGCGGCGTGTCGTTGATCGCGTTCGCCGTCGCCGTGAAGGACACGGGCGGCAGGGTGCCGCTGGACGCCCGCACCGTCTGCGTACCGCGCGTGCCGCCCAGCGTCCACGCCGTGGAGAAGCGGCCCTCCGCGTCCGTCGTTCCCGTCACCGGCGAGACCGACCCGCCTCCGGAGGTCACCGCCCAGGCCACCGGCGCGCCGGCGACGGAGTTGCCGTGCTGGTCCGCCACCCGCACCACCAGCGGGTGCGCCAGCGTGCTCCCCACGGGTCCGCTCTGCCCGTCGCCCGAGATCCGGAGCACCTGCGCGGCCGGCCCCGGCTGGGCGGTGGCGCTCACCGTCACCGGCGCGGCGCCGGGCGAAGAGGCGGTCAGCCCCTGCGCCCCGGCCGTGGTGCCGAGCGTCCACGTGGTGCTCGCCTCGCCGTTCCCGTCCGTCACCGACGTCTGCGGCGACGCCGTCCCCGCCGTGGGCGTCCACGTCACCGTGGCGCCCACCACCGGCACGCCGGTGGCGAGCAGCAGCGCCACCTTCACCGGCTCCGGCAGCGCCGCGCCCACCGTCCCCGTCTGCCCGCCGCCGTAGCGCACCACCAGCGCAGCGCCCATGGGCACGGCCGCGGTGGCGGTGAACTCCGTGCGCAGGGCCACGCCGGCCGCCGCGTCCGCCACCTGCACGCTGTCCACCCGCGTTCCCAGCGTCCACAGCGCCCGCGCGATCCCCTGCGCGCTGGTGGTGGAGGTGGCGGGCGAGACGGTGCCGCCGCCGGAGCGCACCGTCCACACCACCGCCGCCTGCGGCACCGGGTTGCCGTACTGGTCGCGCACCTGCGCCGCCAGCGAGTCCGCCATCGTGCCGGTGGGGCCCGCCGCGCGGAGCGGGACCGCGGGGGCGGCGCTGGCGGACTCGCTGGCGGCGCAGGTGCGCGACCAGTACGGCAACCCGGTGCCGCAGGCGGCGGTGGTGTGGACGGTGCGCTCCGGCGGCGGCACCGTCTCGCCCGCCACCTC
>DATAAG010000177.1:0-3398 GCA_036260235.1 Longimicrobium sp. | reverse complement strand
ACTTTCGCACTCACGCACTCACGCACTCACGTCCGCGGGATGAGGACGCTGACGCCGCCGGCGACGGCGCGGGCGGCAAGGGGCGTGTGGCCCAGGGGCTCGCCGTCCATCTCGGTAAAGGCGGGCGGGTCCGCCTGCACGGAGATCTCGGAGGCCTGGAAGTAGATGAGCCGCGGGTCTCCCTTGAAGCGGCGATGGGTGACGCGCCAGAGCAGCGCCGCCACGTCGCGGACGGTTCGCGGCGCGAAGATGCACACGTCCAGCTTGCCGTCCTGGTACGAGACGTCGGGCGCCACCGTCACCTGCACGGGCGGAATGGTCTTGGTGACGAACTGCCCCATGTTCGCCAGCAGCACCATCGCCGCGCGCACCTTCATCTCCCTTCCGTCCGCGACGATGCGGTAGCGGTGCAGCGGCGGCCTCACGCCGGTGCGCAACGCGGCGTAGACGTACGCGAAGAAGCCGAAGCGGTCCTTGAGCTCGCGGCTGGCGTTCGCCATCACCTCCGCGTCCCATCCCGCTCCCGCCGCCAGCGCGAAGTAGCGGCCGTCCTTGAGCTGGCCCAGGTCGATGGGCGCGGGAACGCCGTTGACCGCCACCTCCACGGCCGCCTCGATGTCGGTGGGAATGCCCAGGTTGGACGCCACCTGGTTGGCCGTCCCCTTGGGCACGATCCCCACCGGCACCTCCGTCCCCGCCAGCCCGGTGATCACCTCGCCCACCGTGCCGTCGCCGCCGACGGCCACCACGGCGCGGTACCCCTGCGCCACGGCCTCCTTCGCCGCGCGCTGGGCGTCGCCGTGGGCGGTGGTGCTGGTGACGTCGAAGCTCACGCCGCGCACGGCGAAGGCGCCGGCCAGCAGGCGCAGCACGCGCTCCGTGTCCGCCTGGCCCGCGGCGGGGTTGATCACGATCAGCGTCCGCGAGCCGGGGGTGATGGCCGGCTGCCGGGACTCGGGAACGAGGGGCGTGGTCACGTCTGTGGCGTGCGCGGGGTGGACCATCACGAGCCGGCTCTCACTCCTCTACCGGCACCACTCCGGAGCATCGTCATATGCCATGCCGCGCCACGTTCGCATTCGGCCTTCCACCTGCGGCCCTGCCCGTGTGCCGGGCCCGGAGGCCCGGATCCCGTCGAAGCGACGGCCCTCACCCCTCTCCTCGTCGTGGCGGCAATGGACGTACGCAACAGGACAAAATCGTTGGAGCCGTGACTTCGGCCGTTTATATTGCACATCGCTGTTCCCCAATCGTGCAGCAGATCGCACCCGCACAGATCATGAGCCCTGAGACTCCGGCGAACCAGGCCACCCGGTTGGAGACGGCCGCCGCGGCGGCGGCCGTGACGCTGGATACGCCTCCACCCGGCCAACAGCATGGGGAGCTGATCAGAGCGACGGTCCACGAAGCCCGCGCGCTTACCGGCGGATACCCGGTCCTTACGCCGCTGGTGGGCCTGGTCCTCGTGTTTCTTTGCGCACACTGGATCTCCGAATTGATGGGTGCGTGGGGGTTGTCGGACGACAACATCGGGTGGCTTCCCGGTGCGCCGTCCGTGGACAAGGTCATGCTTGCGGTGATTCCATGCACCGTCGTCCTCTTCTGGACTGCACGAAAGATCGCGTACCGCCCGTTCTGGAACGCGCTGGCCAACCTGCTCCCCCTGTGGGGCGGCGTGACGCTGCTGGCGCTCAGCGTGGTAGCGAGGCCGACGCCGCCGGGAAGGGATGCTCCCGATTCCCTGCGAGGGTCAGCAGCCTCCTTCAACGCTCCCTCGAATCCGCCTGCTGGATCGCCCAGGGTGGACCTGTCGGAGGTGAGGCACGTCACGCATCCCCCGGACGGCTCCGTGATACACACGCCGGGCGAACCGGTCATCAGCCTGGTGCGGCTGTACAACGCGGGCACCACCAGGTGGATCGAACGCGAGCTGTGCCGGGAGGGCGGCAGGCACGACAGCCCCGCCGTGCAGGGACCTGAATGCTTCCCCATCCGCAACACGGATCCGGGCGACAGCGCTGCGGTGGTGCTGGAGTTCACCGCCCCGCAGCGGCGGGGGCCGTACGAGGTCCGGTACAAGATGCAGGATTCCAACGGCGATCGCGCGTTTCCCGACGCCCCGCCGGTCCGCATCTTCTTCCGCGTCCAGTAGCCGTCGGCGGTCAGACAGGGCCTCGGCTGGCGGCCTGCAGGGAAGACGCACGCCGCTGCCTCTGCTCCGGCCCGTTCATCTCACCACGAACGCGTCGTCCTTGGCGGCGCGGCCCTCCCACTCCGCGCGGGCCTCCTCGAAGCCGGGGCGGCCCATGATGCCGTAGGTGAGCTGCTTGCCCAGCTCCACCCCCGGCTGGTCCATCGGGTCCACGCCGTAGAAGTGGCCCGCGTACACGGTGGCGATCTGCAGCATCATCAGCAGGCCGCCGAGGGAGCGCGCGTCCACCCGCGGCACCTCGATGGTCATGTTCATCCGCCCCCGCTGCGCCAGCGCCGCCTCGGTGGCCAGCATCTCCGTGCGCAGCAGCTCGCCCATGCTGTGGCCGCCCAGGTACGCCAGCTCCGCGTGCTGCGGATAGGCGGAGGGGATCTGCAGGTCCGCGCCGCCGTCGCGCTCCGCCACGAAGGTGATGGTCTTGTCGAACGGCCCCTCGACGTAGAGCTGCACCTGGGAGTGCTGGTCCGTGGCGCCCAGCGCCTTGACCGGCGTGGGGCCCGCGAACACCTCGCCCCCGGCGCGCGTGCGCTGCTTGCCCAGGCTTTCCGCCCACAGCTGCCGGAACCAGTCCGCCACGTCGCGCAGGCGGTCGGAGTACGGCATCATCACGTGGATCGGCGCGTCCAGCTCCGTGTCCGCCAGGTACTGCAGCGCGGCGTAGAGTCCGGCGGGGTTGCGCCGCAGCTCCGCCGTCTCGCACCGCTCCACCATCTCCCTGGCCCCCGCCAGCAGCTCGTCGACGTCGATCCCCACCATCGCCGCGGGAAGGAGGCCGACGGCGGAGAGGACGGAGAAGCGCCCGCCCACGTTGGGCGGCACGGGGAGGGTGGCGATGTCCTCTTCCTTCGCCAGGGCGCGGAGGACGCCCTTCTCGGGATCGGTGGTGAAGAGGAGGTGGCGCCGGTAGCCGTCGCCCAGCTCCGCCTGCAGCCGCTCGCGGACCACGAGGTACTGGCTCATGGTCTCCGCCGTGCCGCCGCTCTTGGAGATGACGTTGAAGAGGGTGCGGCGCAGGTCCACGCGCTCCAGGAAGGCGCCGAAGGTGGCGGGGTCGATGTTGTCCAGCACGTACAGGCGCGGATAGAACTCGCGCGCCTCGTCGTCCAGCTCGTTCCAGAACGGGTGGCGCAGGGCGGTGCGCAGGGCGGTGGTGCCCAGCGCCGAGCCGCCGATGCCCAGCACCACC
>DATAAG010000176.1:0-5509 GCA_036260235.1 Longimicrobium sp. | reverse complement strand
CGCGGGGAGCATGTGGGTGGCGGTGGCCATCGTCAGCGTGGCGGCGGCGGCGCACCAGTGGTGGTTGGCCAACCTCTTCACCCTGACCAGCGACATGTTCCCGCGCCGCGCCGTGGCGTCGGTCGTCGGCATCGGCGGCTTCGCGGGGGCGATGGGCGGCGTGCTCTTTCAGCGCGCCACGGGGCGCATCCTGGAAGCGACCAACAACAACTACTCCATCATCTTCATGGTCTGCGGCCTGGCGTACGTGACGGCGCTGCTGATCATGCACCTGATGGTGCCGCGCCTGGAGCCGGCCCGGCTGGAAGAGGCGTGATGAAAAGAATTGACCTCACGCAGAGTCAGCGGAGTTAGCAGAGTCGGGCTTCGGGCACGAACCAACTCTGCTCACTCTGCTGACTCTGCGTGAGGCAAAGCAGTTCAGAAGGTAGCGGAAGGATGATGGTCGCCCTGGAAAGGAGACCCGACGTGCCGCACCAATTGTTCTGCATCGAAACAAACCCGCCGCTCGCCTTCTGTCCCGCCGAGCGGCAGAGGCCCCCGCCCCTGCCTCCACGGGCGCGCGATCCCGCGCGTCCGCGCTACCCGCTGAAATCCGAGGTCTCACGAGCGCTCTTCCCTTCAGCAGGAGAGTTCAGGATGAGATGGACCCTGGTGTTGACGGCCCTCTGCGCCGCGCTGTTCGCCCCCGCCCTGGCGGCGCAGACGGGTACGGTGCAGGGCACGGTGGTGGACGCGCAGAGCATGCAGCCGCTGGCGGACGCCCAGGTGACCGTGGCGGGGACCTCGCTGCGCGCCGTGACCCGCGCGGACGGGCGCTTCTCCCTGGCCGGCGTGCCCGCGGGGAGCCGCACCGTCCGCGCGACCCGCATCGGCTACGCGGCGGCGGAGCGCACGGTCACCGTCGCGGCCGGGGAGGCGGCCACGGTGAACCTCTCCATGGCCGCGCAGGCGGTGCTGCTGCAGGACGTGGTGGTCGTCGGCTACGGCGAGCAGCAGCGCCGCGACGTGACCGGCGCCGTCGGCACGGTGAACACCGAAGCGCTGGAGGACGCGCCGGTGCAGTCGATGGACCAGCTCCTCCAGGGCACCGTGGCCGGCGTGCACGTCACCCAGGCCTCGGCGGCGCCGGGAGGCGGCATCTCCATCCGCGTGCGCGGCAGCAGCTCCATCAGCGGCAGCAGCGAGCCGCTCTACGTCATCGACGGCTTCCCGGTGGAGAACGACCCGGAAGCCGCGTCGCCGGGGAGCGGCGGGCGGGTGACGGCCACGGTGCCCAGCAACCCGCTGGCAGCGCTCAACCCGTCCGACATCGAGTCCATCCAGGTCCTGAAGGACGCGTCGGCGACGGCCATCTACGGCGCGCGCGGCGCCAACGGCGTGGTGATCGTCACCACGCGGCGCGGGAGGCCCGGGCGGCCGGAGCTGAGCGTGGAGGCGTTCACGGGAATGCAGGAGGTGGCCAACCGCTACGATCTGCTCAACTCCCGCGAGCTGGCGCAGGCGATGAACGAGGCCTCCGTCGACGCCGGCGGAACGCCCATCTTCAGCCAGGCGTTCATCGACACGCTGGGCGCGGGGACGGACTGGCAGGAGGAGATCTTCCGCGAGGCGCCCGTCCGCGGGCTGCAGGCCAGCGTCAGCGGCGGCAGCTCGGGCGAGAACCTGACGCGCTACGTCGTCTCCGGCGGGTACTTCGACCAGACGGGGGTGGTGCTGGGCTCCGGCTTCGAGCGCTACTCGCTGCGCGCCAACCTGGAGCAGGGGATCGGCTCCCGGCTGCGCTTCGGCACCAACCTTACGGGGAGCCGCGTCAACAGCTCCTTCATCCCCACCGAGGGCGAGAGCAACGCCCGCGCGGGGGCGGTGGGCGCCGCCATCCAGGCGTACCCCTTCCTTCCCGTCCGGCTCGACGACGGACGCTATCCGTACCAGGGGCGCGACCTGCCGCTGGTGGGCGTTCCCTCGGCGCAGGCATCCAACCTGGTCAACCCCGTCTCGCTGGCGGCGGAGGTCACCGACCGCCTGGGCGACACCCGCATCCTGGGCAACGCCTTCGGCGAGTGGACGCCGGTCGCCGGGCTGCGGGGCCGCGTCAGCGTGGGCGCGGACTTCAGCTCCCGCTTCCGCGACACCTACTACCCCCGCGCCACCCGCCGCGGCGAGGAAGCGGGAGGCGAGGCCATCCGCGGCCGGGCGGAGGTGCTCAGCTACCTGAACGAGAACACGCTGACGTACAACGGGCGGATCGGCGACGCGCACGACATCGAGCTGCTGGGCGGCTACAGCTGGCAGAGCAGCAGCACCGTGCGGCAGGGGATGGGCGCCACGGGGTTCGTGAACGACATCACCACCTTCGACGACATCGAGAGCGCCAGCGTCTTCGACCGGCCGACCAGCGAGCGCGAGCGCTGGGTGCTGCAGTCGTTCCTGGGGCGCCTGAACTACAACCTGCTGGACCGCTACCTCCTGACCGTCACCGGGCGCTACGACGGCTCGTCGCGCTTCGGCTCCGGCAACAAGTGGGGCTTCTTCCCCAGCGCCGCGCTGGCGTGGCGCCTCTCCGACGAGCCGTTCATGGACCGCTTCGGCATGATCGACGAGCTGAAGCTGCGCGCCTCCTACGGCGTGGCGGGGAACCCGGGGATCCGCCCCTACCAGTCGCTGGCCCGCCTGACCAGCACCACCTACTCGTTCGGCGGGACGGTGGTGAGCGGCTACTACCCCATCGGCATCGCCAACGACGAGCTGACCTGGGAGGCCACCACGCAGCTGGACCTGGGCGTGGACCTGGGGCTGTGGGAGCGCGTGCTCCTTACCGCGGACTGGTACCACAAGCGCACGGACGACCTGCTCCTCCTCGTCGACCTCCCCTCCGAGAGCGGGTTCGCCCGCGGGCTGCTGAACGCGGGGTCGGTGGAGAACCGCGGCGTGGAGCTGTCGCTGAACGTGGACGTGCTGCGGGGCGACGACGACGGGCGCCGCGTGGGATGGCGGACGTCGTTCAACTTCGCCCGCAACCGCAACGAGGTGGTGGACCTGGGCGGCGATGACGAGATCCGCGCCAGCACCATCAGCGACGACTTCAAGCTGGGCGGCACCGTGGTCCGCCTGGGCCAGCCGATCGGCGTCTTCGTGGGATACCGCACCGCCGGCATCGTCCGCGACAGCGCCCACGCGGCGTCGCTCTCCGGCGTCGTCAACCGCGTGACGAACGCCGCCTACCGGCCCGGCGACGTGCTGTTCGTGGACGTGGACGGCAACGACTCCATCACCACCGCCGACCGCACGGTCATCGGCTCCCCGCACCCGGACTTCACCCTCGGCTGGCAGAACACGGTGGCGTGGCGCGGCTTCGAGCTGAGCGGCCTGGTGACGGGCACCTTCGGCAACGAGGTGCTGAACCTGAACCTGTGGCGCCTGACGGGCGGCGACCTGGCGACCAACGTGCTCCGCGAGCGCTACACGGACCGCTGGACGCCGCAGAACCCCGACGCGCGCTATCCCCGCTTCGGCGTGAACACCGTGGGCGCGGGGACCACGGACTACAACGACCTGATCCTGGAGGACGGCTCGTACCTGCGGCTGCGGACGCTGACGCTGGCGTACGCCGTTCCCGAGCGGTGGATCCGGTCCCGCGGCTTCGGCCGGGCGCGCGTGTACGTGACGGGGACGAACCTGGTCACCTGGACGGACTACCGCGGCTTCGACCCGGAGGTGAGCAGCTTCGGGATGGGGAACCTGAACCGGGGGATCGACATCGGCTCGTACCCGTCGTCCCGCTCGGTGACGGTCGGCTTCAACTTCGCCTACTGAGGAGGACGCGATGAAGATGCATCGACGCGCGCGCGCCCTCGCGCTGCTGGGCGGGGTGGCGATGGCGCTCACGGCCTGCGACGACCACCTGACGGAGGTGCCCTACTCCTTCGTGGCGCCGGAGAACTTCTACCGCAACGCCGACGACGCGCTGGCGGCGCTGGCGGGGGCGTACGACGGCTTCCAGGCGGACGTGGACGCGCTGGGGATCGACGACACGGAGTACTACGGGCGGCACTGGTGGATGCTGACCGACTACCCCACCGAGGTGATGACGCTGCGCCTGGGGAGCACCAACGAGCGCACGGAGCCCGACATCTACCGGGTGCACCCGGCGCACAACTACGTCATCGGCGTCTGGCAGTCGGCGTTCCACGCGGTCAACCGCGCCAGCGCGGTCATCGACAACGTCCCCGGCATCCAGGACATGGACGCGGGGCTGCGCGACCGCATCGTGGGCGAGGCGCGCTTCCTTCGCGCCTACCACTACTTCAACCTGGTGCGGATGTTCGGCGACGTGCCGCTGTACCAGAGCGAGACGAAGTCGCTGGCGGACGCGCGGCGGCCGCGCGCGCCGCAGGCGGAGGTGTACGCCGCCATTATCGCCGACCTGCAGGCCGCGGCGGGCGTGCTCCCCCTGGGCTACACGGGGCGCGACGTGGGCCGCGCCACCAGCGGGGCGGCGAAGGCGCTGCTGGCCAAGGTGTACCTGCAGTACGGCGCGGTGGCGGGCGGCGGCGCGTCGGCGTTCCAGCAGGCGGAGCGCTACGCCCGCGAGGTCGTGGCCAGCGGCCGCTACCAGCTGCTGCCGAGCTACGCGACCGTGTTCACGAACGAGAACAACGCCGAGGTCATCTTCGACATCCAGAACACCCGCTCGCCGGGGGCCGGCGGCCACATGTGCGACCAGTACGCGCCGCGCCCGCTCCCCGCGCAGACGGACTTTCCCTGGTGCGACAGCCAGAACCCGTCCTTCGGCGTGGAGTGGCCGTTCTACTACAGCTACCACCCCAACGACTCGCGCCGCGCGGCCACCTGGCTGCTGACGTACACCAAGAAGTCGGGCGCCACCGTCACCTGGGACAGCACGCAGAACGCGGTGAACGCGTACGGGCACTTCAGCCCGGTGCCGCACAAGTACATGGACAAGGTGCCGGGGGCGCTGGACGGGGCGGAGGAGCCCAACTTCATCCTCCTCCGCTACGCCGACGTGCTGCTGCTGCTGGCGGAGGCCATCAACGAGAACGCCGGGCCCACGGAGGAGGCGCGGGGGCTGGTGAACCAGGTGCGCCGCCGCGCCGGCGTCCCCGACCTCCCCGCGGGGCTGGCGAAGCAGGCGTTCAAGGACTCGCTCTTCACGGAGCGCCGCTTCGAGCTCGCGGCGGAGGGCGAGGGGCACTTCGACTCGCAGCGAAACTGGAACTGGGCCAAGGCGCGCATCGAGCGGCACACCACGGCGGCGGAGCGCGCGTTCTGGAACCGCCCGCGCCCCAGCGGGTGCAGCAGCTGCATCGCGCGGGACAGCAGCGTGCCCAAGGTCCAGCTCACGCTCACGGACCGCGACCGGTTCCTCCCGATCCCCGCGGAGGCCATCGCCGTGAACCCGCTGCTCACGCAAAACCCGGGGTACTGATGTAGATCCGCGGCAAGAAAGAACCTCACGCAGAGTCAGCAGAGTGAGCAGAGTGGGTCC
>DATAAG010000175.1:0-1707 GCA_036260235.1 Longimicrobium sp. | reverse complement strand
GCGCTGCCGCTGTCGTTCGCGCAGGAGCGGCTGTGGTTCCTGGACCAGCTGCAGCCGGGGAGCGCCGCGTACAACCTGCCGTACGCGCTGCGGCTGACGGGCGCGCTGGACGTGGATGCGCTGGAGCGCACGCTGGCGGAGGTGGTCCGGCGGCACGAGACGCTGCGCACGCGCTTTCCCGGCGTGGACGGCGTTCCGTCGCAGGTGATCGACCCGGCGGGGCCGGTGCCCATCGACCGGGTGGACCTGTCCGGGGACGCGGAGGCGGAGCGGGAGTCGGCGCTGCGGGCGCTGGCGGCGGCCGAGGCGGCGCGGCCGTTCGACCTGTCGGCGGGCCCGCTGCTGCGGTGCACGCTGGTGCGGCTGGCGGACCGGGAGCACGCGCTGCTGTTCACGCTGCACCACGTGGTGGGCGACGGCTGGTCCACGGGGATCCTGGCGCGCGAGGTCTCCGCCCTCTACGCCGGCTTCGCGGAAGGGCGAGAGCCGTCCCTTCCCGATCTGCCCATCCAGTACGCGGACTACGCGGCGTGGCAGCGCGCCTGGCTGTCGCCGGAGCGGGTGGGGGAGCAGCTGGCGTACTGGCGCGAGCGGCTGGAGGGGGTGCCCGCGCTGGAGCTGGCGGCGGACCACCCGCGCCCGGCGGTGCAGTCCTTCCGCGGCGGACGCGAGCGCATCGCGCTGGATGCTGAGCTGAGCGCCGCCGTGCGCGAGCTGGGCCGGTGCGAGGGCGCCACCCTGTTCATGACGCTGGTGGCCGGCTTCGAGCTGCTGCTGTCGCGGCTGAGCGGGCAGGAGGACTTCGCCGTGGGGACGCCGGTGGCGGGGCGCACGCGGCGCGAGACGGAGGGGCTGATCGGCTTCTTCCTGAACAACCTGGTGCTGCGGGCGGACCTGTCGGGGGACCCGACGTTCCGCGAGCTGCTGGCGCGGGTGCGCGAGAGCACGCTGGGCGCCTACGCGCACCAGGAGGTCCCGTTCGAGAAGCTGATCGAGGAGCTGCGGCCGCCGCGCGACCCGGCGCGCACGCCGTTCTTCCAGGTGCTGGTGAACATGCCGCCGCGCGCTGCCGGCGACGTGCTGGAGCTGGGCGCCGTGGAGGCGCGGCCGCTGGAGGCAGGGGAGCCGGAGGCCAGGTTCGACCTGACGCTCTACCTGGCCGACGACGAGCAGATCGGGCTGGCGCTGGTCTACGACGCGGCGCTCTTCGGGGCGGAGACGGCGCGGCGCCTCCTGGGGTGGTACGAGGTGCTGCTGGAGGCGGCGGCGTCCACGCCGGACCGGTGCGTCTCCACGCTGCCGCTGCTGCGCGAGGCGGAGCGCGCCGCCCTCGCCGCCGCCGCGCCGCGCCCGCGGCCCGCGCTGCCGTTCGAGCCGTTCCCCGCTTCCGCGCTGGAGGGATCGATCGCCGCGCGGTTCGCCCAGCAGGTGCGCCGCGCGCCGGAGGCCGTGGCGGTGGAGACGGACGCCCACCGCTGGAGCTACGCCGAGCTGGACGCCCGCGCCAGCCAGGTGGCCCGCGCCGTCCTGCGCGCGTGCGGCGAGGACGCGGCGCGGGTGGCGCTCTTCCTGGACCACGACGCGCCGATGCTGGCCGGCATCCTGGGCGCGCTGAAGGCCGGCGCGGCGTACGTGCCGCTCGATCCGTCCTTCCCGCCGGAGCGCCTGCGCCGCATCCTGGCCGACGTGGAGCCCGCCGCGCTGCTG
>DATAAG010000174.1:0-5994 GCA_036260235.1 Longimicrobium sp. | reverse complement strand
TCTCGTCCCCATCAACCTCCCCCAGGGGTTTTTGGGGGAGGTGGGCGAGTCATGCGAGCCCGGAGGGGGCGCGGCGGCTCGCACCGGACCTTTCCATTCAGCGCCTGTAGACGCGGGGCGCCTTCCATCACATCAGAAAATCGGGTTTGTTGCGGACGAACGCGGGCTCCTGGTGAGGCGACTTTCGTAGGAGAGAGCGCCCGCGCCGAACCGACGGATGAGCACGGCGCCTGTGGCGCGACCGAAGAATCTCCCGCCCCTCGCGCCGAACCCGCCCCGGACATCGTCCGGGGAAACTCACCGTGGCCGCGAGATCCTGCCGCCCAGCGTACAGATTCTTCGGTCGGCGCGCATGCTCGTGAGCGGTCGGCAAGATCCGGGGGGCGCCTCCCTCAGAATGACAGTTTATCCGGATTCGGTATAAACCCGCTGCTGGAAACCAGAAGCCCCGTCCCGGCTCGCTTCGCGTGCCGAACGGGGCTTCCACTGCTCTGGGGGCAGGCGTGGTGGTGTCCGCGACGGCGGACAGCGTGTAGTTGTTGCGGCGATTTCGCTCACTGGGCGCGGGCCCGATTTCAATCGCTGAACCGCCGGTCACCGTTACTGTTCGCACTCACGCACTCACGCACTCACGCACTCACGCACTCGCCTCCACCCGCATCCGCAGCCCCACCGCCCGCAGCGTGATCCCGGGCTTGCCCGACACCTCCGCGCCGGGGACGTGGCGCAGGCGCCAGCGGCGGGCCAGGGTCGCCAGCGCCAGCACCCCCTCCATCCACGCGAACCCCTCGCCGATGCACTTGCGCGGCCCGCCGCCGAACGGGAAGTAGGCAAAGCGCGGCAGCGATGCCTCGAAGTCCGGCGCCATCCACCGCTCCGGCCGGAAGGCGTACGGCTCCTTCCACCAGCGCGCGTCGTGGTGCACGATCCACGGGCTCATCAGCACGATGGTCCCCGCGCGGATGCGGTATCCGCCCGCCTCGAAGTCCTCCAGCGGCTCCCGCCCCACCGTCCACGCGGGCGGGTGCAGCCGCATCGACTCCGCCAGCACGGCGCGCGTGAACGGCAGCGCCCCGTAGTCGTCCACCGTGGGCGCGCGGCCGGCGAGCACCGTGCGCAGCTCCTCGTGCAGCCGCGCCTCCGCCTCCGGGTGCCGCGCCAGCAGGTGCCAGGTCCAGGCGAGCGCGTTGGCCGTGGTCTCGTGCCCGGCCAGGAAGAGCGTCAGCAGCTCGTCGCGCAGCTGCCGGTCCGTCATTCCCCCGCCGTCGCCTTCCTCGTCGCGCGCGGCCAGCAGCATCCCCAGCAGGTCGTCGCGCTCCTCCCCGCCGGCGCGGCGCTCGGCGATGGCGCGGTAGATGGTGGCGTCCAGCCGCTCCCGCGCGCGGCGCATCCGCACCGTGCCCGGGACGGGAATGCGGTCCAGCAGCGGCGCGAACGGGTTGTACAGCCGGTCGAACAGCCCCAGCGCCGCCGTCAGCGACCGGCCGATCTCGTCCGCCTCGCCCTCCACGTCCACCCCCAGCAGCGTGCGTCCGGCGATCGCCAGCGTCAGCCGGTTCATCTCGCGGGTGGCGTCCACCTCCATCCCGTGCCGCCAGCGGTCCGCCGCGCCCTCCGCGCTCGTCACCATCGTCCCGGCCATGGCGGCGATGCGGTCGCGGTGAAAGGCGGGCTGCGCCAGGCGCCGCTGCCGCAGGTGAACGTCACTCTCGCTGGTGAGCAGCCCCTGCCCCAGCAGCACCCGCGCCCGCTGCAGCGCCAGGCTCTTGATGAAGTTGCGGTGGTGCGTCACCAGGACGTGGCGCACCATCTCCGGGTGGCTCAGGACGTACATCCGCCGCCGCCCCAGCTGCGTGGTGACCACGTCGCCGTAGCGCAGGTACAGCCGGTGGATGGACTCCAGCGGGTTGCGCCCGAAGCGGACCAGGCGCAGCGGGGTGCCGCGGCCGCGCGGGCCGGGCGGGTCGGGGAGAGACGCAATCGCCGCCCCGCGGGTGGGGGGGGCGGCGTCGGGGGCGCGGCGTGGCGGGGGCGCCGCCTTCATGCGCTCAGTGGATGGCCGTGCCCAGCCGCTTCCACCGCGCGGCGGTGATGAAGGCCGGGAAGGGCGCGTCGGCGCGGCGGTCGAACGAGTAGTAGATGAACAGCGGCTTGCCCCGGATCACCCGCCGCGGCACCGGGCCCATGAAGCGCGAGTCCAGCGACTGGTCGCGGTTGTCGCCCATCAGCCAGTAGTGGCCGGCGGGGACCACCAGCGGCCCCCAGGTGTTGCGGCTGGGGCGGTACGTCTGCGGATCCACCGAGGGGAGGAGCAGCGGCAGGTGGTTCTTGGCCCCGTACGCCTCCGGGCGCACGTTGGGGTCCATCAGCCCGAAGCCCTCCAGCGGGATGGGGTCGTCGGCGGCCTCGTAGTGGGCGTACGGTTCCGGCACGCGGCGGCCGTTGCGGTACAGCTGCCCGTTGGCCATCTGCAGCGTGTCGCCCGGCGTCCCCACCACCCGCTTCACCACGTCGATCTGCGGCTCGTTGTACGTGGGGCGAAAGACCACGATCTCCCCCGCGCGCGGATCGCGGACGGCGGGGAGCTTGACGTCGGTGAAGGGAAGGGTGGCGCCGAAGACGGCGTTGTTGGCCATCAGGTAGTCGCCCACCAGCAGCGTCTCCTCCATGCTCTCCGAGGGGATGGAGTACGCCGTGACGATGAAGGTGCGGATGACGAAGAAGAGCAGCACCGCGATCAGGATGGACTTGAGCCCCTCCAGCGGCCCGCCCCGGTCCTCCGCGGGCGCCTTCGCGGCCTTCTTCCTCGCGGAGCCCGGGCGCAGCGTGCCCTTCAGCTCGCCGCGCGCGGAGGCGCCCCCGTCGGCGGGCGCGGCGGCGGTCACGTCGTCGCCGGAGGATGCGGGGGGGGCCGGAGGCTGCGGCCGTTGCTGCGGCCCCTTGCGGCTGCGGGAGCTGGACACGGTCACGATCTGGCTCGCAAGAAAAGGCCGGCCGGGTGGGAAGGCGCGCAGGGAGCCGCGCCGGGCCGGGCCTGGTGAACCCTTCGGAATCTCAACCTCGCGCGGCCGTTTCGCACCGCCGCGGTGCATCGGTACGCCGCTCCCCGACGAAAGTTTCCGTCACGCGGGGACTTGCGGCCTCCGCGGCCCCGGTCAGCCGAACCACTCCGGCTCGCTTCCCGGCTTCCACTTGATGCCGCAGCCCATGCTGGGTGCCTGCTCCTCCGGCGCGGGGCGGCCCTCCAGGACGGCGTCCAGCGCGGCGCGCAGGTCGCGGCCGGTCACCGGGCGTCCGTTGGCGGGACGGCTGTCGTCGAACTGGCCGCGGTACACCAGCCGCCGCTGGCCGTCGAAGAGATAGAAGTCGGGGGTGCAGGCGGCGCGGTACGCCCGGGCCACCTCCTGCGTCTCGTCGTACAGGTAGGGAAAGGTCCACCCCGCCGCCGCCCGCTCGCGGCGCATGTTCTCCGGCGCGTCCGCGGGGTAGCGCGACGCGTCGTTGGACATGATCCCCACGATCCCCACGCCGCGCGCCGCGTACTCCCGTCCCAGCTCCGCCAGCGCCCCGCGCAGGTGCCTCACGTACGGGCAGTGGTTGCAGATGAACATCACCAGCAGCGCCGGCGCCTGGCCGAAGTCCGCCAGCGAGACGGTGCGGCCGTCCGTGTCCGGCAGCGAAAAGTCCGGCGCGCGGGTGCCCAGCTCCAGCATCGTAGACGTGACCGCCATCGTTCTCCCCCTTCCGTTCCTGGTCTCGAGCGTTGGTCCGGAGCAATCTGCATCTCCGTCCCGGTCCGCGCGAGTGCGGGTCCGATCCAGGCGAGTGAACGCAGCCCCCGGCCCTGAGCGGCTGAAGCCGCCGCTGGGACAGCCACAAGCCCCGCCTCCGCTCGCTGGCGCTCACGGAACGGGGCTTCAACTGCGGCCCGGAGCCTGTCCCCGCCTGCGACGACTCGCGCGGCAGGAGCGGTCCGCGCAGGCGGACTCGCGTGCTCCCGGCCGCGGTTCATGCCCCTTGCGAATCTGAACCGGGAATCGCCCCGCCCGCGCCGGAGCGACTGGAGTCGCCGCTGGAAATTCGCGAAGTCCGCCTGCGCGGACTGCATCGTTGCCTCAGGAGCGTGGTGGCGAGCTCCGGTGGAAGCAGCGCTCCGATTGGATTCGCATGAGCATCAACCGCCGGGGAGCGGGGCTGGCTTCGCACTCCCCACCACTCCGGAAATGATCTCCAACCACCCAGAACGCCAGCGGCCCGCGGCGCGGAAGCCACGGGCCGTCCGAACACCCGGCACGGGGCGCTCAGCCCGCCACGTGCTGGGAGAGCATGTCGATCCAGTTCGCCTCGACCTTCTCGTACTCTTCCTCGCAGCGGGCGGCGCGCTCCTCGGAGAGGTTGCCCTCCTCCAGCAGCCACCCGTGCGCATCGGGGTTGGTGCCGTAGAGCAGGCAGAGCAGCGTCTCCAGCCGGCGGCCGCTGAGCGCGGCGCGGCCGGAGCCGGGGTTCTCCCAGTCCACCAGCATCTCGTTGAGCGCCAGCGCGCCCTCGGCGGCCGTCGCCAGCTCGTCCTCGGCAAAGCCCACCATCACCGCGGCCAGCTGGTCGGCCGCCTCTTCCGGGCCCACGCGCACGGGCAGCTCCAGCAGGTCCACCATGGCGTGCCCCACCTGGTGCAGCAGGATGAGCGCAAAGGCGCCCACGAAGACGTCGTCGCCGCCCTCCTCCGCGCCGTCGCCCATCAGCGCCTCCGCCAGCTCCACCACCAGCTCGTAGCAAAGCTGCACGGCGGGCCGCTCCGCGTCGTAGAACGCGCCGGCGCGCCCGCACTCCGCCAGCTCCACCGTCACGTCGCGCGAGACGGGAAAGTACTCGTTGAGCGGGTCCACCATGGACGAGAGCATGTCCTGCGACGCGAACATCTGCTGCATGGCCGCGAACATGGGGTCCTGCGCCTCGGGATAGGACACCAGCCATCGGCCCTGCGCGGCGGCGGGGGCGGCGGAAAGCGCCAGCGCGGCCAGCGCGCCGGCCAGCACGGTCGTAATGCGCATGTGGGAAAACCGGAAGAGGGAGGGGAACGGGCGAAAGGACGGGAGCACAAGTGTAAATCCGCCCGCGCCTTCGGTCAACGCGTGCGGCGTCGGCCGCGAGCAGCCGCGGCCTCCTCCACTCGCCGGCCGGGAGCGCGGTGTCCCCTGACGCCGGATGGTGCGGGGACAGGGAGAGAGCGCAACGAACGGATCGGCCGTTCCCTGCGCTCTCTGCGGTACGGGGCGCTCTCGCGTGCTGGCTGCGTTCAGCGGCCCGGTGCTACTGCGCCGTGATCCGCACGGCGTTGCGGAACTCCGTCTCGCTGACGGTGCGCGTCTCCGCGTTGGCGCTGTTCAGCCAGGCGTCCGCGTTCAGGTTGATGACGATGCGCGACGCGGCGCCGGAACGGGCGGACACGTTCACCTCGCGCTCTACCACCACCTGCTGGTCGCTCTCCAGGTTCACCGACACGGTTCCGATCAGCACGCCGCTGGAGATCTGCAGCCCGGCCGACAGGTTGGCGTCCACGTGCTCGAACACCACTCGTACGCGGTTGTAGCTGTCTGCGTTCACCCGCCCGCTGGCGAACGCCACCGCCTCGCCGTGTCCCGAAGCCGCCACGCGCGCGGTGCTGGCGGCGGCGTTCGTCACCTCCACCCAGCCGCGGGTGCTGCTGTGGACGTACACGCGGGCGCGGAAGTCGATGGTGCCCTGCGCGGTGCCGTGGCTGTAGCTCCCCCCGTCCCGCGCGGGCGACACGGACTGCGCGGCGGGCGCGTCGTCGCCGCGGGCGGCTACCTGCATCTGCGCGTCGCCGCCGGCGGTGCCGGTGGCGTCGCCGTCGCAGGCGGCCATCGACAGCACCAGGCCGGCCCACAGCGTCCTCGTCAGCTTCTTCATCTCATCCTCCCCGGGTTCTTCGTCGGTTCATCGTCGCCGGCCGGTGGCCGGGGCTCGGCACCG
>DATAAG010000173.1:0-2929 GCA_036260235.1 Longimicrobium sp. | reverse complement strand
GGCGGGGAGCGACGTGACCGGGCAGGACGGCACCTACAGCATCTCCGGCCTGGCGCCGGGCAACTACGCGGTGGTCCTCTCCGGTCAGGACATTGACGTCCGCCGGCTGGACGCGGTGGTGCGGGCCGGGCAGACCTCGCGCGTGGACGCGCAGGTCTCCTTCGGCAACGTGCGGCTGGACCCGCTGGTGGTGAGCGCCTCCAAGCGGCCGGAGAAGGCCACCGAGGCGCCCGCCCGCGTGGAGGTGGTGAACGAGCAGCAGGTGCGGGCGCGGCCCGCGGTGACCCCGGTGGACCACCTGCGCGCCGTGCCGGGCGTGGACGTGGCCACCACGGGCATCCAGTCCACCAACGTGGTGGCGCGCGGCTTCAACAACATCTTCTCCGGCTCGCTGCACGCGCTGACCGACAACCGCATCGCCGGCGTGCCCTCGCTGCGGGTGAACTTCCTGCACTTCGTGCCCTCGAACAACGAGGACATCGCACGGATGGAGGTGGTGCTGGGGCCGGGCGCGGCGCTGTACGGGCCCAACACGGCCAACGGCATCCTGCACATCATCACCCGCTCGCCGCTGGACGAGCAGGGCACCACGGTCAGCTTCGCGGGCGGCAGCCAGAGCCTGTTCCAGACCGAGTTCCGCACCGCGCACCTGCTGTCGGACAACCTGGGCTTCAAGGTGAGCGGCCAGTACATGCAGGCCGAGGAGTTCGAGTACACGGACCCGGCGGAGGCGGCGGAGGCGGCGCGCTTCCGCTGCGTGGTGGACGCCACCGGCTGCACGGTGCAGCAGATCGCGGCGGCGCGCTTCGCCCGCACGGACCTGGCGCGCGCGGTGGGGCTGGACAGCCTGGGCGCCCAGGAGCGGATCGTGCGCATCGGCACGCGCGACTTCGACGTGCAGCGGCTGGCGGGCGAGGCGCGGCTGGACTGGCGGGTCACCCCGTCGCTCACCACGGTGGTCTCGGCGGGGATGACGGACGTCATCAACGGCATCGAGCTCACCGGCCTGGGCGCCAGCCAGGTGGAGGACTGGCGCAGCAGCTACTACCAGGCGCGCGCCACCTGGAACCGGCTCTTTGCGCAGGTCTACCTGAACCGCAGCGACGCCGGCGACACCTACCTGCTGCGCAACGGCGCCCCCATCACCGACCGCTCGTACCTGCTGGTGGGCCAGCTGCAGCACGGCTTCAGCACCTGGAACGACCGGCAGACCTTTACCTACGGCGCCGACTACCTGCACACCACCCCGGTGACGGAGGGCTCCATCAACGGGTGGTACGAGGACGACGACGAGACCACGGAGCTGGGCGCGTACCTGCAGTCGGAGACGGACGTCAGCGACCGGCTGGAGCTGGTGCTGGCGGGCCGGGTGGACACGCATTCGGCGCTGCCCGACCCGGTGTTCTCGCCCCGCGCGGCGATCGTGTTCAAACCGGCCGAGGGGCACGCCCTGCGCCTGAGCTACAACCGCGCGTTTAGCACGCCCAGCTCGCTGAACCAGTTCCTGGACCTGGGCTCCGCCATCCCGAACGCGCAGCTGGCGCAGCTGGGATACAGCCTCCGCATCCAGGGCACGGGCGAGAACGGCTTCCGGTTCCGCAACCCGGACGGGAGCTACATGGTGCGCTCGCCGTTCACGCCCGCGTCGGCGGGGGGGCCGGGGCAGCTGCTGCCGGCCGCGACCCCCGCGCTGTACCCGTTCGCGGTGGAGGTGCTGAACGCGCAGGGCGTCCTGACCCCGCAGCTGCGGGCGTACCTGCACAGCATCAACCCCACCCCGGCGCAGGTGGGGCTGGGCTACCTGGACGTGGTGACGGGCGGCAGCGGGTCGCTCAACAGCCTGACGCTGGACGCGATCCAGCCGATCCGCGAATCGCCCAGCACCACGCTGGAGGCGGGGTACAAGGGGCTGCTGGGCCCGCGGCTGCTGATCGCGGCGGACGTGTGGTGGTCGCGCCGCGAGGATCTGGTGACGCCGCTCACCATCCAGACGCCCCTGGTGCGGCTGGACAGCGCGCAGCTGGAAACCTACCTGGTGCCCCGGCTGATGGGCGCCGGCGTGCCCCAGGCCAGCGCCGTGGCCATCGCGCGGGGGATGTCGCGCATTCCGCTGGGCGTGATCTCCTCGGCCGACGTGGACGCGCCGGGCGGGCAGCTGCTGGTGACGTACGTGAACGTGGACGAGACGATCGAGCTGTGGGGCACGGACGTCTCGGCCACGGCGCTGCTGGGGAACGAGTGGCAGCTCGGCGGCTCCGTCAGCTTCATGAGCGAGGACGTGTTCGAGACGGAGAACGCGGGGCTGGTGACGCTGAACGCGCCCAAGTGGAAGGGCACCCTGGCGCTGGACTACGACAACGACGACACGGGGCTCTTCGGCCAGATACGCATGCGGTACAGCGACGCGTTCCCGGTGAACTCGGGCGTGTACGTGGGCACGCGGTGCCTCAACCAGCCGGGCGATCCGGTCCCGGCGCTGCAGGAGGACTGCGTGGACAGCTTCACGCTCTTCGACGTGAACCTGGGCTATCGCCTGCCGATGGTGCGCGGCGCCACGCTGAATGTGCTGGTGAACAACCTTCTGGACGAGGACTACCGTCCGTTCCCCGGCACGCCCACCATGGGCCGCATGGTCATCGCCCGCATCCGCTACGACTTCTGATGCACTGACCGGCGGGGTGGGAGCAGAGCGGAAGGGGAGCCGGTCGCGTCCGGCTCCCCTTCTTTGTCGCCCCCCCACTGCCGCGGCGTGAGGGGGAGAACTGCGAGGCTGACCATGCGTCCCGGCGGCCCGAAGCAATTCCCGCCCTACACGCGCCACTCCCGAACCGCGATCGATCCGGAGATGGCGAAGGGGAGCCGCGACGCATGGTCAGCCTCGCAGTTCTCCCCCTCACGCCGCGGCAGTGGGGGGGCGACAAAGAAGGGG
>DATAAG010000172.1:0-5193 GCA_036260235.1 Longimicrobium sp. | reverse complement strand
CCCTCCGCGCCGTCCCGCGTATTGCGCCGCGCCGCCGCCAGCCCGCCCGCTACACGCGGTTGGCGCCGCCGCCGGTGTGGGACTGGCGTTCGCCGCGCTCCATGGGGGCGTCGCTGGTGTCGGCCATGCCTTCGCGCGCGGACATCTGCTCGCGGTCGTGCAGGCGCTCGCCTTCGGACATCGGCCCGCCTTCGGCGGCGCCCTCGGGAAACTCGCCGGTGACGTCGCGCTGGCCCGTGCGGGTGGCGTACGCCTCGGCGCTCTCGATGTCGTCCAGGCGCCCGGGCTGCAGGTTCAGCTCCCGGTCCGTGTTCTCCGGGTGCCCGTCGACGTCGATGCGGTCGTTCGGGTTGCGATCCATCCGTCCTCCTCCCGTTGAAGGTGCCTTCGCCCGCTCACCAGCGCTCCACGCGCCGGTAGAACTCCTCGTCGCTCAGCCGCGGCGGCGTACCGTGATCGCGATCGTAGCCGCCGCGTCCTTCGCCAGAGCCGTAGGAAAGCGCGCGGGGCCCGCCGCGGTCCATCCCGCGGTAGTCTCCGCCGTAGCCGCCGCGGCCGCGGTAGCTCGCGCCGTAGTCCATCCCGTGGCGCCCGCCGCCGCCCATCCCGCCGTACCCGCGGTCGTAGCCTCCACGTCCGTAGCCGCCCATCCGGCCCTGGTCGCCGCGGTCGTAGTCCCCCGCGTAGCGCCCCTCGCCCAGGCGGCTGAACCAGCGGTCGCCCGCGTCGTAGTCGTCGTGGTAGCGCGGGAGGCCGCCGCTGCGGTCCTGCGCCATCCGCGACAGGTACGATCCACCGCCGCGCGCCTCGGTGCGCAGGGTGATCTCGTCGCGCCCCACGCCGCCCTGGTAGTCCCAGCCGTAGTCGCGCTGGGCGGACGGGCCGTGTCCGCGCCACTGCCACTCGCCGCGCCGCAGCCCCGCCTCCGGGCTGGCGGTGTAGCCGAGCCCCGAGTTGAAGTTCGTCCGCGAGCCGGCGCTCCCCGAGCGCACCCCCGCGCCGGGGTTGTCGGGCACCTCGCCCCAGCCGTACCGCGGCCCGCCGAACTGCCCGCCCCGTCCGGTCAACGCCATCCTCCACCTCCTCCTTGTCGTGGCATCCGTGGAAACCGGGAGGGAAGGGCGGCTGCAAGGCACGTTCCGGCGAAGGGATACAGTGCCGGACGAAGCTCCTCGCCTGACCGATGACAGCGCCCGTCCCGAAAGTGACATAACCATTGACAGGGCAGGCGGCGGCGCCACACGTTTACTCCGCCCCGCCAGCGCCGTTTCATGCCCCTCCCCAGAGGCCGTCCGATGACCCTTTTCCGAGCCAGCCGTTTCCTCATCGCTCCGGCGCTTCTCCGGGCCGCCGCCCTGGCCGGGCAGGACTCTGCCGCGGTCCACCCGGCAACCCCGCCGCCATCCTGCGAGGCGGGAGCCGCGGACGAGGACGGAGCGCGGATGGCCTTTACCTTTCCGGGTACGGTCGAACGAGCGGCCGAGCAGCTGGATGCGGCACTGCGAGCCCAGGGCTATCCCGTGCAGCAGCCCCCCACCGCCGCGGGAGCCTGGGCGGCGTTGCCGAGCCACACCTGGCGACCGAAACACGAGGACGCGGTCTGGCATGGCCCCACGCATCCGGGGCTGCAGCTGACCGGCGACATTCAGCCCGGCGTTGACTCGGCGGAGGTGACACTGCTCGCGCGGGCGCTGTGCCGTTCCGAAGGAGGCGTCTCGGAGCTCGGCAGCGCCGACGACCTGCTGGAGCGGTTCTCCGCCCTGGACCTGATGCTGGACGTCGTACGTCGCTCCGGCCGGCCAGCCACCCCCTTCCGGATGCAGGTCCCACAGCGGGTCGGCGAGTTCATGTTCGAGGGACACCTGGAGGACAGCAGCGGGGTGCACATGCGCTATGGGGCCATGAACAGCACGTTGTCAGTCAGCGTCACGATTTCCACCTCGTGGCTGCAAGACGTGCGCTGCACCCCGTCGTGCGCGCAGATGGAGGTGCAGCAGGTCGTGGCGGATGACCTCCAGCGGCTTTCGCGCATCCAGGCCACCCTTACGGGCATGGACGCGCTCGTGCCCGGCGCGAGCGACCGCTGGCAGGCCGGACAGTACGTGACGCACGACATCGTGCATGAAGGCCGGACCACCGCGCGTCACCTGTACATCTACGCGTTCCCCGGCTACACCCTGCTATTCCGTGGCTTCGTCGACGACAGCCCGGGGGGCGTGGAGCGCGTACGTGCCTTCGTCGCCGCGGCACTCGCCAGCGGCTTTGGAAGCACGTCGCCGGCAGATCCCCGCGGCCGAGGCCGCTGAGCCTGCCGCGCGGAAGCTGCCTCGAACGTCCGCCGATCACGCCGCTGCCGCTGGGAGGTCTGCGCACCTCGCCCCACGCGTACCGCGGCTGGCCAAACTGCCCGCCCCGTCCTGGCAACGCCATCCCTCCTCCACCTCCACCTCCGCCTCCACCTCCTCCCGTGTCATCCGTCCGGGGAACCGGGAGGGGAAGGGCGGCCGCAGGGCACGTTTCGATCGGGGGATACGACGGTGCATCCCCGTTGTCACGTCCCGCCGTCCCCATACGTTTCGTCTGTGGCTCCCTCTGCCGCCCTCTCCCGACTCCGCAGTCCCATGCTTCTCGCTCGCCGCGCAGCCGCCGTCATCCTCGCCGCCTTCGCCGTCGCCGCGTGCGACCGGACGCCGACGGGCGCCTCGTCCCGCGGCTGCGACGGCCGGCCGATCGGGCTGGACCCGGGAGAGGTGATCGCGCTGGAGCCCGGGGACGGCGTCTGCGACCTGGGGCGCGCGCCGGGGGCGGAGTACGCGCTGGTGTACCTGGACACCCGCATCGTGGACGCGCTGGACGGGGAGCCGGAACCGTACTGGAAGCTGGACGAGACGTACACCGTCACCCTCGCGGACGAGGGCGGAGGCGCGGCGCTCCGCGAGGGGATCAGCGTGGGCGTGAGCCGCTCCGAAGCGCCGCCGGACCGGGTGATGGAGCCCGCCGGACCCGCGCCGCGCGCCACCTGGCACGATCGCACCCTGCCGTGGGTGGTCGGCGATACCGTGTGGACGCCGGCCTGCGCCCCCGACGCGCCGTGTACGGGGCAGCAGCTGGCGGACGTGGCGCGCGTCTACGACGGCTGGCTGGCGGTCGCCGTGCGCCGCGGCGACCCGAACCCCGCCCACGCGCTCGCGCGGCTGGACGCCGCCTATCCGCTGGTCCGGCAGCACGGGCTCGCGCTCCTGGCCGAGACCTTCGGCGCGACGCGGCCGCTCACCAGCGCGGGGGCCGGCCAGTTCATGATGGTGGTGGGCACGACGGCTGCGGGAGCGGCGCGAAAGACGAGCCTGTCGTGGACGCGCCTGGTGAACGACTCCGTGCGCGGCTGGGTGGAGCTGTGGCTGGCCGAGGACCTGGACCTGGCGCCGGCGACGTCGCTGCTGGCCCACGAGCTGGCGCACCAGTACCAGCGACTCTGGTCGCACGCCAGCCGCTCGCCGGGGGTCCCGGGGTCCCCGATGGGCGTCACGCGGTGGGGCGTGGAGGGCGGCGCGAACCTGATGTCGTACGAGGTGATCCGGCGCATCGCGAACGCGCCGCTGGCGGGCAACTTCGACTGGCGCAACCCGGGGCCGGACCCGTTCGCCGCGTACTACGCCCTGCGCGCGCAGTCCGCCGCCGGCGCCTTCACCAGCGGCTACGACGGCACGATGCCCTTCCTGCGCGACCTGGTCGTCCGCCGCGTGCAGGCGGGCGAGCCGCTGGGGGCGGCGCTGCGGGAGGTGTCGCGCGGGGCGGTGGAGGGGTGGTCGGGACGCGACGGCCTCGGCAGCGCGCGCCCCGGGCTGGCGGGGCGGATGCGCGCGGCGCTGGGCCCCCGCTGGGAGCCGGGCGACGCGCTGCTCACCTGGGCGCTCAGCGTGGTGGGCGACGACCGGAATCCGAGCACCCTGTACCAGGACCCGGTCTCGCTGCGCACCTGGGACGTGCGGCCGGGCGAGTACGGCTGGCACCCGGACGGGGTGCTGGAGGGCGGATCGGGCGCGACCGTCACGGGCGTCTGCGCGTACGGCAGCCCCGGCTACAGCTACCTGCGCGACGTGGGCGCGGGGGTGCGGGTGCGGCTGTCGTCCTCCGTCCCCCGGGAGGGAATGCGCTGGATGGTGATGCGAATCCGGTGATCCGCGTGGTGTGAGGATCACAAACGCAAGCCGATGTGTTATCTTCCGATACACGCGATCACCTGAGACGGAATCGAGCGCCTCCCCGGGCAGAGTCCGTCACGGATTCCACATCTTCCCCCGCATCCGCAGGACCCCGCATGATCCGCATCCTCACCCTCGCGCTCCTGCTGCTGGCCGCGCCGGCGGCCGCGCAGACCACCGCGCCCGCCTGCCACGCCGGCGGCGCGCGCTGCATCACCGTCTCCTTCAACCGGGCGGAGATGCGCGAGGTGGCGGCGGTGTTCGCGGAGTTCTCCGGCCACTCGGTCAGCCTGGGCGCGGACGTGGCGGGGCAGGTGACGGCGGAGGTGCGCAACCAGCCGTGGGACGTGGCGTTCCGCGCCATCCTGGGCGCGCACGGGCTGGCGCTGCGCCAGGTGGCCCCCGGACTGCTGCGCGTGGACCCGATCGAGCGCGTGGCGGAGCAGGCCGTGCAGGCGCCGCTGGTGACGCGCGTCTTCCGCATCAACTACGTCCCTGCGGCCGACCTGGCGAAGGCGCTGGAGGGCGTACGCTCCGAGCGCGGCCGCATCGCCGTCAGCCAGGCGACCAACGCGCTGGTGGTCACCGACACCGAAGAGGTGCTCGCCACCATGGAGCGGTTGATCGGGCATCCTTGAGGTGACAGGGAATAGGGAATAGGGAATAGAGCCTGTCCAATAAACCTCTGAGCGTCCGGTTTCCGGGGTGTCTGGACCCCTCCCAACATCGAGTTCGTCGCTCTGAAGCGATCCTCGAACGTGGTGGATTTCCAGCAGGAGCTTCGCCGAGGTTTGCTGGACAGGCTCAATAGGGAATAGGGAATAGCCTGCGGGGGACCTCGGCGTGTCACTGGCTGATGCTGTCCGCCGGTAACCTGCTGTCTCTCGATTCCGTAAGGGATCATCCGGCGGGGAACGGCGGTACTAGACCGGGCCGCACGTCACCCGACGGAACAGGAGAGCAGAGCGGTGTTCGAGCACGTGGAGGGGAT
>DATAAG010000171.1:0-6803 GCA_036260235.1 Longimicrobium sp. | reverse complement strand
GCTCAGGCTCGCACCTCCCCCAAAACCCCTGGGGGAGGTTGGGGTGAGCAAGAATTCAGCAGCCTCTACCGGGATCCTGCCCCACACCGGGCACGTCGGGGAGCGAGCCATCCACCACACCGGAAACCCGGTGTATACACCCCCGCCCGCGCAGTTTGCGGGAGGGGGTGGACGAGCCTCGGCGAGGCCGGGGGAGGGCCCCAGACCCGGCGAGAAACCGCCGTCCGGCGAGCCCCCGCGAACGGGAATCCTTTCGCACGCGCGAAGGCGGCATTAGCGTGCAGCGTGCACCAAACGCGCGCAACGGGGTACAGAGCCGCTTCACGCCTTGCGTGGCCCGAGTCCTGCGGGGGTTGCGCGCGGGGTGAGTTAGGCTCATCTTTATGAGATGAGAATCAGCTAAGTTGTTGATTTGATTGCAGTTGGCTGGAACGGATCCGCAATCCGCCCGCCTGCACGGCCGTGCGCGGCCGGCTACACCCACTCTCCCAGAGCCAGATGACCGCTGTTTCCGTCACGCACCCGCTGATCATCCAGGGCGGCATGGGCGTCGGGGTCTCCAACTGGGTCCTCGCCAAGGCTGTCTCCCTGCGGGGCCAGCTGGGCGTGGTCTCGGGCACCTGCGTGGATACGCTTCTCGTGCGCCGCCTCCAGGACGGCGACGTCGGCGGCCACATGCGGCGTGCCATGGCGGCCTTCCCCCTCCCGGACGTGGCGGGCGAGGTGCTGCAGCGGTACTTCAAGCCCGGCGGCCGCGCCCCGGGCGAGCCGTACAGGGAGATCCCCATGTACCGGCAGGTGGTCACGCGTGTGCGCGACCAGCTGACGGTGCTGGCCTCGTTCGTGGAGGTGTGGCTGGCCAAGGAGGGGCACGACGGCGTGGTGGGCATCAACCTGCTCACCAAGGTGCAGATGCCCAACCTGGCCACCATCTACGGCGCCATGCTGGCCAGGGTGGACTACGTGCTGATGGGCGCCGGCATCCCCAAGGAGATCCCGGGCGTGCTGGACCGCTTTGCCGCGCACGAGCCGGCGCAGATCCGGTTCGACGTGGAGGGGCTGGCGCGCGACGAGTCGCAGTGGCTCAGCTTCGACCCGCGGGTGCACTCGGAGCAGCCGCCGGTGGAGATGAAGCGCCCGTACTTCCTCCCCATCATCGCCTCCAACTCGCTGGCCACCATGCTGGTGCGCAAGGCGACGGGGCGGGTGGACGGCTTCATCATCGAGGCGCCCACGGCCGGCGGCCACAACGCGCCCCCGCGCGGCGAGCTGGTGCTGAACGAGCGCGGCGAGCCGCAGTACGGCGAGCGCGACGTCGTGGACCTGGAGAAGATGAAGGAGCACGGGCTCCCCTTCTGGCTGGCGGGGAGCTCCGGCAGCCCGGAGAAGCTGGCGGAGGCGCTGGCGGCCGGGGCCGCGGGGATCCAGGTGGGGACGCTGTTCGCGTACTCCGAGGAGTCGGGGATCGACCCGCAGCTCAAGAAGAACGTCATCCGCCAGGCGCAGGAAGACCGCATCGACGTGCTCACCGACGGCCGCGCGTCGCCCACGGGCTTTCCGTTCAAGGTGGTGCAGATCGGCGGGACGATGAGCGACCCGGCGATGTACGGCCAGCGCAAGCGCGTGTGCGACCTGGGCTACCTGCGCGAGGCGTACAAGCGCCCCGACGGCCGCCTGGACTACCGCTGCGCCGCCGAGCCGGTGGAGACGTACGTCAAGAAGGGCGGCGAGCGCGAGAACACGGTGGGCCGCAAGTGCCTGTGCAACGCGCTGTTCGCCACCATCGGGCACGCGCAGGTGCGCGACCAAGGGGTGGAGGAGGTACCGCTCATCACCAGCGGCGACGAGCTCAAGAACATCCGCCGCTTCATCGGCTCCGACCGGGGCGACTACACGGCGGGCGAGGTGATCGACTACCTGCTGAGCGGGCTGAAGCAGCGGATCCCGGCGCGCATGCCCAGCATGCAGTCCACCGGCGCGCCCCGCACGCAGCACGCGCCCGCCCGCTGACGCACGGCGGCTTCAGGATGATCGACGGGTCCCGCGGAGAACCGCGGGACCCGTTTCCGTTGTGCCGAGCCCTGGCGCCCGCGGGGCCCTCACGCCGCCATGGCGATCGGGCGCGGCTTCGGCTTGCGGTTGGCGATGTGGATGGCTTCGCCCAGGGCGTGCTTGAACGCCTCCATCACGCCTTCCGACAGCGTGGGATGGGGATGGATGGTGAGCGCGACGTCCTCCGCCGCGGCCACCAGCTCCAGCGCCAGCGACGCCTCGCCGATCAGCTCGCTGGCCTCGGGGCCGGCGATGCCCACGCCCAGCAGCCGCTCGCCGTCCGCCACCACCTTCACCAGCCCGTCGCTCTCGCCCAGGGCCAGCGCGCGGCCGGAGGCGCTGAACGGAAAGCGGCCGACGATCACCTCGTGCCCCGCGGCGCGCGCCTCCGCCTCCGTCATCCCCACCACGGCGATCTCCGGGTCGGTGAAGATGGCGGCGGGGAGCGCGTACCAGTCGCGGCCCACGTTCTTCCCCGCGATCACCTCGGCGGCGATCTCCGCCTCCTTGAACGCCTTGTGCGCCAGGTACGGCCCGCCCGCCACGTCGCCGATGGCGAAGACGCCGGGGACGGAGGTGCGGTACTGCCGGTCCACGGCCACGTGTCCGCGCTCGTCCAGCCGCACGCCGGTCTCCTCCAGCCCCAGCCCCGCCGTGTGCGGCCGGAAGCCGACGGAAACGAGCACCTTGTCGGCCTCCACCGCCTTCTCCGCGCCGGCGTGCCGCACGCGGAGGACGACGCCCTCGCCCCGCTCTTCCCAGCCGAGGGCGCGGGCGCCCGCCAGCACCTCGCCGCCGCGGGCGCGGAAGCGGCGCTCCACCACGCGCACCAGGTCCGGATCGATCCCGGGGAGCAGCTGTTCGGCGGCTTCGACGACGGTGACGCGCGTCCCCAGCCGCTGGTACATCATCCCCAGCTCCATGCCGATAACGCCCCCGCCGATCACCGCCAGCGAGCGCGGGACCTCCGTCAGATCCACGGCCTCGCGCGCGGTGAGGATGCGCCGGCCGTCCGGCTCGAACCCCGGCAGCGACGCCACGCGCGCGCCCGTGGCGATCACGACCGCCCGGCCCGCGGTGACGCGGCGGGACGAGCCGTCGGCGGCGGTGACCTCCACCTCATTGGGACCGGTCAGTCGCGCGGCGCCCGCCACGATCTCGCCGCCGCTGCCGCGGATGAGGGTGGCCACGCTGCCGGTGAGGCGCTGGACGATGCCGGCCTTCCACTGCTGCGTGGCGGCGAAGTCGATCTCCGGCTCCGCGGCGCGGATGCCCATGGTGCCGGCGTGCCGCATCTTCTCCATCATCCCCGCGGCGGAGATGAGCGCCTTGGAGGGGATGCACCCCCAGTTGAGGCACACGCCGCCCACGTTCTCCTTCTCCACCACCAGCGTGCGCACGCTCAGCTGGCCCAGGCGGATGGCGGCCGTGTATCCCGCCGGCCCCCCGCCGATCACGACGGCGTCGTACTCGCTCGCGTTCATCCTCGCCTCCGGTTGAGGGACCGATCGGTCTCTTGTCAGGCAAAAAAAGAGAGGGGGGACAAGCCCTGTCAGGCGCGCACCCTCTCGTCCAGGTACCGCCGCATGGCATCGGCCGCGCGCTGCAGGTGCAGGCCATCGCCGTACAGCCGCGAGAGCGCCACGCCGCCTTCCAACGTGGAGATCAGCAGCGTGGCCAGCTCGTCGCCGTCCACGTCGGCGCGCACCTCGCCGCGGGGAATGCCCTTGCGCACCGTCTGGCGGACCAGGGTGCGCAGGCCGTCCATGGCGGTGCGGGCGCGGTCGCGGAGCGCGGGGTTGCTGCCGTCGTCGGACTCCACGGCGGTGTTCAGCATGGGGCAGCCGCCCGGCACCGGCGGATCGTCGTGCAGCCGTGCGAAGACGTCGATCACCGCGTGCAGGCGGTCCACGGCGTTCTCGTGCCCCTCCAGCGCGGCGGTGAAGCGGCCGGCCATCTGCCGCACGGCGTAGTCGAACGCCTCCAGGGCCAGCGCCTCCTTGCTCTCGAAGTGGCGGTAGATGCCGCCCTTCTGCAGCCCGGTCGCCTGCATGATGTCCGACATGGACGCGCCGGCGAACCCCTGCTGGTTGAACAGCGCCGCCGCCTGCCGGATGATGTTCTCGCGCGTCTGCGTGCCGCTGCGCATCGCCTGCTCCTGAAGGGGGAAAGACCGATCGGTCTCAAAATGCGTGCGGGCGGCCGGTGAGTCAAGGGTTTTGTGCGGGCAAACAGCGTCGCGCTTCGCGCGGACCCCTCACCCCCCGGCCCCTGTCCCGCAAACTGCGCGGGAGAGGGGAGGCTGGTCCGTTGCGGTAGCCCAGCAAAACCCCTCCCCCGGGGTCGGGGGAGGGTCGCCCGCCGTCGCGAGGAACGAGCGAAAGGCCGGGCGGGGGAGAGGGCCTCCCGCGCAGGGGGCACGGGGAAAACTCTGCCCGCACCTGGATCTCCCTGGATTCTCGCGGGGAGCCGGCACTCACGCCTTCACAACCCCAGCTCCCACGTCTGCGCAACGAGATCCTGCCCGAAGCTGTGGTGGGGCTCCTCGCGCACCAGGCGGAAGCCGGCGGCGACGTAGATGCGGCGGGCGGAGCGCAGGACGTCGTTGGTCCACAGCGCGAGCGTGCGGTAGCCGGCATCGCGAGAGAAGCGGATGCACTCGTCCACCAGCCGCGCGCCGATCCCCAGCCCGCGCGCCCGCGGGTGCACCAGCAGCAGGCGCAGCTTGGCGACCTGGTCGCTCTGCCGGACGACGAAGACGCTGCCGACGTTTTCACCGTGGCGCTCGGCGATCCAGCAGCGCTCCCGCCCCGGCTGGTGGTTGCGCACGTACGCGGCGACGATCTCGGCGATCAGCGCCTCGAACTCCTCGTTCCAGCCGTACTCGCGGGCGTACAGCTCCCCGTGGCTCTGCACCACCCAGCCCAGGTCGCCGGGGCGCGGGCCGCGCAGGATGTACGGCTCGCGCGGCGCGGGGCGGCCGGCCAGCACGTCCTCGATGGTCCGCATCGCCGCCACCAGGCGCGCGCGGTCGGCAGCCGGGACGGCGTGCAGCATGGCCGCGATGTCGCGGTGCGCGGTGGCGTTCAGGTGCGCGAAGGTGGCGCGGCCCTCCTCCGTGAGCGACAGGCGGCTCTGGCGCGCGTCGGTCTCGGAGGGGCGGCGGTCCAGCAGGCCCCGATTCTGGAATCCGCGGAGGATGCGGCTCAGGTAGCCGGCATCCAGCCCCAGTTCCTGCCCCAGCTCGGTGGCGGTCGCCGTCTCGCGCTGCGCCAGCTCGTACAGCACGCGCGCTTCCGTGAGGGAGAACGGCGTGTCCAGGTGCCCCTCGCCCAGCGCGCCGATCCGCCGCGTGTAGAAGCGGTTGAAGCGGCGCACCGCCGCCACGCACCGCTCGGTCTCCACGTCCGTCATCTGTCCCACCTCCGCGCCAGTGGATCGGATGAACCACCCGTGGCGTGCAATCAAAGGCAGATAGTTGACTTGGTCAAGTATCTCGATGCAGACACTGCAGGCGAGGGTCGAGGGCGCGCATCTGGCCACCAGGTTGGGTGAGTAGATTCCTCAGTCGGCGCCGTGGATGTGCCGCAGGCGAGTGCAGCGTGGCGCCTCCTTCGGAATGACAGATCGGTGCCGAGGCCGCACGGATCGCGATCCAGTCCGCGCAGGCGGACTTCGTGACGTTGCAGCAGCGGTTTATGCCCATTGCGAATCTGATCCGGTAACCAAGCCCCGTCGCGACCGCCGTCCAGCGACTAAAGTCGCCGCAACGACTACGCGCTGTCCGCCTTCGCGGACAACACCGGACCGCCAGCACCGGGGATCCTCGAGCGGATTACCGGATCAGAGAAGCAAAGAGCATCAACCGCCGGGCCCGAGGCCGGCCACGCACGCATTCGATGCAGCGTCCGGAGGCTCCCCGCATGCCATCGGCGATTGCCCGATCCGCGGGATTGCGGCATCTTGTTATGCTTGCGTGCGTTTCGCCGCGTTCGCCACTCGCCCCGATCCCATGGAATCCCAGTCCCTCGGCCTGCTGGTGGCGTTCTCCGCCGGGCTGCTCAGCTTTCTCTCGCCGTGCGTGCTGCCGCTGGTGCCCAGCTACGCCACGTTCATCACCGGGATGACGCTGGAGGAGCTGGAGCGGGCGGAGGAGCGCCGCGCCCGCCGCACGGTGATGGTGCACGGGCTGCTCTTCGTCGCGGGGTTCACCGCGGTGTTCCTGATGCTGGGCGCCTCGGCGACCTTCATCGGCGGGCTGATGAACTACGCCAGCCGCTGGGTGGAGCGGGTGGGCGGCGTGCTGCTCATCGTCTTCGGGCTGTACCTGCTGGGGCTGCTGCGGCTTCCCGGCGCCGGGCGCGAGTGGCGGCTGCACCTGGCGGAGAAGCCGGTCGGCTACCTGGGGACGGTGCTCGTCGGCGTCACCTTCGGGGCGGGGTGGACGCCGTGCATCGGCCCGGTGCTGGGCGGCATCCTCACCCTGGCCGCCGCGCGGGGGACGATGGGCGAGGGGATGGGGCTGCTGGCGATGTACTCCGCCGGCCTGGCGATCCCCTTCCTCCTCAGCACGGTTCTCATCGGCCGCTTCCTGGGTGCGTTCGGGCGGGTGCGGCGGTGGCTGCCGTGGATCAACCGCATCAGCGGCGCCCTGCTCCTCATCCTGGGCGTGCTGATGCTGACCGGCGAGTTCTCCCGCCTCGCGGCGCTGATGGCGGGGTGGACCCCGGAGTGGCTCTCGTCGCGGATCT
>DATAAG010000170.1:0-9091 GCA_036260235.1 Longimicrobium sp. | reverse complement strand
CTGCGCGGGAGGGGGAGTAGACTTCGCGCGGGCCGTGGCGCGTGCGGCGGCATCTGTGCGCGCCCCGGGCGCCCTTCTCCCCGCGGCCTCCTCATACATTGCGTGGGGAAGGGGGGAACGGCGGGGAAGCTGCAGGAGCGCAATCGAAGTTCTCCCCCTCTCCCGCTTGCGGGAGAGGGGGCCGGGGGGTGAGGGTCCCCCGCGGACGCAGTGCGCTCTCCGTCGAAGCGCCCCGACCCGGATCCACACATCCGCTCCACATCTGCATCGACCAGGAACATAGATGGCTTCCGACGCCCAGACGCTCGACCGGCTCTGCATCGACACCATCCGCACCCTCTCCATGGACGCGGTGCAGGCGGCCAACTCCGGCCACCCCGGCACCCCCATGGCGCTGGCGCCGCTGGCGTACGTCATCTGGACGCGCCACCTGAAGCACAACCCCGCCGACCCCGGCTGGGCGGACCGCGACCGGTTCATCCTCTCCGCGGGTCACGCGTCGATGCTTCTCTATTCGATGCTGTACCTGACGGGGTACGGGCTCACCCTGGACGACATCCGGAACTTCCGGCAGTGGGACAGCCCCACGCCCGGGCACCCGGAGTACGGGCTGACCCGCGGCGTGGAGACCACGACCGGCCCGCTGGGGCAGGGCTTCGCCAACGGCGTGGGGATGGCGATGGCGGAGGCGCACCTGGCCGCCCTCTACAACCGGCCGGGGCACGAGGTCGTCGACCACTGCGTCTACGCCATCTGCTCCGACGGCGACCTGATGGAGGGCGTGGCGTCGGAGGCGGCGTCGCTGGCCGGGCACCTGCGGCTGCGCAAGCTCATCTACTTCTGGGACGACAACCGCATCACCATCGAGGGGAGCACCGACCTGGCGTTCACCGAGGACGTGGCCAGGCGCTTCGAGGGGTACGGCTGGCACACGCTCACGGTGGAGGACGGCAACGACCTGGAGGCGATCGACGCCGCCATCCGCGCCGCCAAGGCGGATCCGCGCCCGTCGATGATCACCGTGCGCACCGTGATCGGCTACGGCTCGCCCAACAAGGCGGGGAGCGAAAAGGCGCACGGCGAGCCGCTGGGCGAGGAGGAGATCCGGCTGACGAAGCAGGCGCTGGGCTGGCCCACGCAGGAGTCCTTCTTCGTCCCCGACCAGGCGCTGGCGCACATGCGCGCCGCGGGCGAGCGGGGCGCGGAGATGCAGCGCGGGTGGGAGCGGCGGATGGAGGCCTATCGCCAGGCGCATCCCGACGCGGCGGCCGCGCTGGAGCAGGCGCTCAGCCGCACCCTCCCCGAGGGATGGGACGCCGACCTGCCGAGCTGGTCGAAGGACGACAAGCCGATCGCCACGCGCGCGGCCAGCGGCAAGGCGCTGAACGCCATCGCCGGGAAGGTGCCCTGGCTGATGGGCGGCTCGGCGGACCTGGCGGGGTCCAACAACACCAGCATCGAGGGCGGCGGCGACTTCGGGCCGGACAACTACGCCGGGCGCATCCTGCACTTCGGGGTGCGCGAGCACGCGATGGGGTCGCTGATGAACGGGATGACGCTGCACGGCGGCGTGCGCGTGTTCGGCGGCACCTTCCTGATCTTCTCGGAGTACATGCGCCCGCCCATTCGCCTGGCGGCGCTGATGGAGCAGCCCACCATCTACGTCTTCACCCACGACTCGGTGGGGCTGGGCGAGGACGGGCCCACGCACCAGCCGATCGAGCAGCTGGCCAGCCTGCGCGCCATCCCGGGGCTCATCGACCTGCGCCCCTCGGACGCCAACGAGACGGCGGAGGCGTGGCGCTTCGCCATGGAGCACACGGAGGGCCCCGTCTTCCTCTCCCTCACGCGCCAGGCGCTCCCGCACCTGGACCGCGAGACGCTGGCGCCGGCGTCGGGGCTGCGGCGCGGCGCGTACGTGCTGGCGGACGCGGAGGGCGGCGACCCGGAGGTCATCCTGATCGCCACGGGGTCGGAGGTCTCGCTGGCGGTGGAGGCGCGGGAGACGCTGGCGGCCGAAGGGATTCGCGCCCGCGTGGTGAGCATGCCCAGCTGGGCGCTCTTCGCGCGGCAGCCGAAGGCGTACCGCGACGAGGTGCTGCCGCCCGCGGTCCGCGCCCGCGTCTCCGTGGAGGCCGCGCACCCCATGGGATGGCACCGCTGGGTGGGCGGCGAGGGCGAGGTGGTGGGGATCAGCCGCTTCGGCGCCTCCGCCCCGGCGAAGACGGTGTTCCAGGAGCTGGGGCTGAGCGCGGAGAACGTGGCCGCCAAGGCCCGCCAGGTGCTGGGGCTGGGCGAGGGCGGAGAGGAGGCGGGCCTCGCCGCCGCGGGCCCCGCGGCGCACGGAACGGACGAGAAATGAAGTGCGTGAGTGCGGAGTGCGTGAGTGCGCGAGTGGGGATGTCGGCCAGGACGGATCATCCGTATCACCAGCACCGCCGTCACTCACGCACCGACGCACCCACGCACTGACGCACTCCCAACCGGAGAGGCACGATGGATCCCGACACCAAGCACCCCACCGACGCGGCAGACCCCGGCCCGCTCCATCAGCTGCACGCGCTGGGGCAGAGCGTGTGGCTGGACTACATCCGCCGCGGCATCCTGGACAACGGCGAGCTGGAGGAGATGATCCGCCGCTACGACCTGCGCGGCGTGACCAGCAACCCCTCCATCTTCGAGCAGGCCATCGGCGACAGCGACGACTACGACGACGCCTTCGACTTCCTGGCCGGCGACGGCGCGGACGCCAACGAGGCGTACGAGTCGCTGGCGGTGGAGGACATCACCCGCGCCTGCGACCTGTTCCGCCCCGTCTACGACGCGTCCGGCCGCGCGGACGGCTTCGTGTCGCTGGAGGTGTCGCCGGAGCTGGCGCACGACGAGGCGGGGACCCTGGCGGAGGCGCGCCGGCTGTGGCAGGCCGTCGGCCGGCCCAACCTGATGATCAAGGTGCCGGGCACCGACGCCGGCCTTCCCGTCATCGAGCAGCTGCTGGCGGAGGGGCTGAACGTCAACATCACCCTGCTCTTCTCCGTGCAGAACCACGAGCGGGTGATGGAGGCGTTCCTGCGCGGGCTGGAGCGGCGCCGCGAGGCCGGCGAGCCGCTGGACCACGTGGCCTCGGTGGCGTCGTTCTTCGTCTCGCGCGTGGACAGCGCCGTGGACGCGCAGCTGCAGAAGATCGCCGACGCCGCCACGGACGACGCCGCGAAGCAGCGCGCGCTCTCGCTGCGCGGGAAGGCGGCGGTGGCGAACGCCAGGCTGGCGTACCGCCGGTTCCAGGAGATCTTCTCCGGCGAGCGGTGGGAGCGGCTGGCGGCCGCGGGGGCGCAGGTGCAGCGGCCGCTGTGGGCCAGCACCAGCACCAAGAACCCCGAGTACCGCGACGTCATCTACGTGGAGGAGCTGATCGGCCCCCACACGGTGAACACCATGCCCCTCGCCACGGTGGAGGCGTTCGCCGACCACGGCGTGGCCGCGCGCACGGTGGACCGGGACCTGGAGGGCGCCCGGGCGGACCTCGCCGCGCTGGCGGAGCTGGGGATCGACATGGACCAGGTGACCGACCAGCTGCAGCGCGAGGGAGTGGAGAAGTTCGCCAGGTCGTTCCGCGAGCTGCTCCAGTCGGTGGACGCCAAGCTGACGCGCGTGGGCCAGACCTGAGCCTCGTCCGCACGGACTTCCCCGAAGTGCTCCCCCGGCCACAGGCGGCGGGGGAGCACTTTTCTTCGGTTGTAATAACGGCGCGCCGTCGCTTATATTGGCAAAAATGTGTTTGATTCCGGGGGTCAGGACAGGAAGGAACGGCGTGGATGCTTCCCGCGCCGCTCTCTTTCGGCCAGTGGTGTGGGCGAGAATCTGGGTAGTTGACGCCACGCTGTGTCCCGAATGCCGCACTGAATCCCGGCGTCCCTGTTGTCAAGAGTTTTCGTAAGTCCCGGCAGAAACAGCCGGTTGTAAAAGAAAGGCCCCCATCCGGGCGCTGCGGTACGCCGGTTGCTACAGGCAGGGGTAGCAGGCCAGCTGTGCCAACTTGCGTGCGGGAGCAGCGGACGGATGCGGGCCGGGGTTGGGGGTTGCACGACAATGTGCGAGTCCAAAGTGCGGCGCCCCCCCAACGATGCGAAGCAGATACTTCGCAACCCTCAGCCTCTCCCGCGTCCTTGCTCCCGCTGCCGGTTCTCTCCAGGCCGGCAACGCGGACGGGCCGTCCCGGATCGGGGCGGCCCGTTCTGCGTGCCGCGGCGAACAGCGCCCGGGGGTGTCTCCGCAACCCAGTCCAGCGCACCGTCACGGATGGCCACGGTCAACTACAACCACCTCTTCTACTTCTGGATGGTGGCCCGCGAGGGGAGCATCGCGGCCGCGTGCCTGCGGCTGGGCGTCACCCAGCCGGCGGTGAGCAGCCAGATCGCGCGGCTGGAGCGGTCGTTGGGGGTAAAGCTGTTCGAGAAGAGCGGGCGGGGGCTGGCCCTCACCCCCTCGGGAACCACCGTGTACGCCTACGCGGACGAGATCTTCGCGCTGGGCAAGGAGATGCTGGAGACGCTGGAGCGGGGCGGGCGCCGGCCGCTGCGCCTGGCGGTGGGGGTGACGGACGGGGTGCCGCCCACGCTGACGCACCATCTGCTGGCGCCCACGCAGCGGCTGACGCGTCCCGTGCGGCTGGTGGTGCAGCACGGGCCGCTGGCGCGGCTCAGCGCCGAGCTGGGCGCGCGCGAGCTGGACGTGGTGCTCAGCGCGGAGCGGGTGCCGGCGGGGTCCGCCGTGCGCGCGCGGGCGCACCCGCTGGGCATCTGCGGGCTCACCTTCCTGGCGGCCGCCGCGCTGGCCGCCGAGCTGGCGGAGCGCTTTCCCTCCTCGCTGGACGGCGCGCCGTTCATCACGCCCCACCCGGGGACGCCGCTGCGGCGCGCCCTGGACGGGTGGCTGCAGGTGTCGGGCGCGACGCCCACCATCATCGCGGAGATGGACGACTGGGCGGCGATGATGCTGCTGGCCCAGTCCGGCGCGGGGGTGGTCGCGCTGCCCACGGTGGTGGCGGAAGAGGTGCGCGCCCGGCACCAGCTGGAGCGCCTGGGCGAGGCGGGGGACGCCACGCAGCACTTCTTCGCGCTCACGGTGGAGCGCCGCCCCCGCCACCCCGCCGTCGTCGCCCTCCTGGAGGCGAACCGCGCCGACCCGATCCGCTGATCCTGGAAAAGAATGGCCTCACACGGAGTCAACGGAGTCCATTCCTCTCCTCTGTTGACTCCGTTGAGTCCGTGTGAGGCCACGTCTTTTCAGAGGATCCTGCACCCGGCGCGCGGCCCGTCCGCCGGCCCTGCAAACCCTTCGGACGTCGGGCGCATCAGAGCACCGGACCCAGCGCGGCGCCCGCCGCCGACCGATCCCCAATCGACCACGATCCGGAGCCCACGATGCGCACCTCTGGCCTGCTCTTCTCGCTGATCGCCCTCTCCGTGGCCAGCTCCGCCGCGGCCCAGAGCTCTTCCGACGAGTGGCTGGAGAACTGCCGCCGCAACAACCGCGGCAACGACCGCCAGGTGCACTGCGAGGTTCGCGAGAGCCGCATTCCCGCGCGGGGCACCCTGCGCGTGGACGCGGGGCAGAACGGCGGCGTGTCCGTGCGCGCCTGGGACGGCGCCGACGTGCGGGTGCAGGCCCGCATCCAGGCGAACGGCCGCACGGAGGCCGACGCCCGCGAGATCGCCCGCGGCATCCGCGTGAGCACCGACGGCACCATCCGCTCCACCGGCCCGGAGACCTCCGGCCGCAACCGCAGCTGGGCGGTGAGCTACGAGATTCTGGTCCCCGCCCGCACCAACCTGGACGTGGAGGCGCACAACGGCCCCATCCACGTGGAGCGGCTGGCGGGGACCATGGAGCTGCGCACGGTGAACGGCCCCGTCAGCCTGCGCGAGCTCAGCGGCGACGTGGAGGCGCGCACGGAGAACGGGCCCATCACGGTCACCCTGGCCGGCCGGCGCTGGAACGGCGCGGGGCTGGACGCGGAGACGGTGAACGGCCCCATCACGGTGCGGATGCCGCGCGGCTACGCGGCGCACCTGGAGAGCGGCACCGTGCACGGCCCTATCCACGCCCCGGGCAACATCCGCTCCGTACGCCGCGAAGGGCAGTCGCGGTGGACCCCCGGCGGCCGCATCAGCACCGACCTCAACGGCGGCGGGCCGACGATCCGCGTGGTGACGACGAACGGGCCGGTGAACATCCAGGAGATGTGACGGCAGGTTACAGGGGACAGGTTACAGGTTACAGGTTACAGCCTGCGACGACACCGCCCCGCCGGCGCCATGCCGGCGGGGCGGTGTTTTTCTCGCGAGCAAGTGCTGGCGCGCAGACGGTCCCGTGCCCCCGCCACTCGCCAGCATCGCCTCCCTGTAACGTGTAACCTGTAACCTGTCCCCTGTCCCCTGTCCCCTGTAACCTGTCCCCTGTAACCTGTCCCCTGTAGCCTGTTCCCTGCCGGGCCGGGACTTGCAGGCGGCGCGGGCGGACATCCACACGGCGGAGGGGGCAGATGCGACTGGGGATGGTGGGACTGGGGAAGATGGGCGGCAACATGGTGCAGCGGCTGGCGCGCGGCGGGCACCACATCGTCGTCCACGATCGAGATCCGGAGGTGACGGCGCGCATCGGCGCGTTCGCGGGCGCGGAGCCGGCGGCGTCGCTGGACGAGGTGGTGGCGAAGCTCCCGGCACCGCGGGTGGTGTGGGTGATGGTGCCCGCCGGCGGCCCCACGGAGCAGGTGCTGCAGGACCTGGCGGCGCGCATGCAGCCGGGCGACGTGCTGATCGACGGCGGCAACAGCAACTTCCACGACACGCAGCGCCGCGCGGCGGATCTGGCCCGGCGCGAGATCCGCCTGGTGGACGCGGGGACCAGCGGCGGCGTGTGGGGGCTGGAGAACGGCTACTGCCTGATGGTGGGCGGCGACGTGGACGCCGTCGCCCTCTGCGAGCCGGCGTTCCTCACGCTGGCCCCGCAGGACGGCTACGCGCACGTGGGCCCGTCCGGCGCCGGGCACTTCACCAAGATGGTCCACAACGGCATCGAGTACGGGCTGCTGCAGGCGTACGCGGAAGGGTTCGAGATTTTGCACAAGTCCGGGATGGGGCTGGACCTGCGGCGCATCGCGGCGCTGTGGAACCACGGCAGCGTCGTCCGCTCGTGGCTGCTGGAGCTGCTGGAGCGCGCCTACGCGGCGGAGGGGCAGGAGCTGGAGCGCATCCGCGGCTGGGTGGCGGACAGCGGCGAGGGGCGGTGGACGGTGGAGACGGCGCTGGACCTGGACGTCCCCGCGCCCGTCATCACCCTTTCGCTGCAGATGCGCTTCCGCTCGCGGCAGGAGGAGTCGTACGCGGCGCAGGTGATCGCCGCGCTCCGCAACCAGTTCGGCGGGCACGCGGTCAAGGAGGCGGCGCCGGGCGGGGGGGCGCCGAAATGACGGACCCGTCGAATCTCCCCGACGTCCCCCTGCCGCCCGCCGTGGGGGAGACGCCGCTCCGCACGCCCATGGCCGCGCCCTTTCAGCGCGTGCGAACGCCGGACCCGCTGGCGCTGGTCATCTTCGGCGGCACGGGAGACCTGGCCCGGCGCAAGCTGATGCCGGCGCTCTGGAAGCTGCGCCAGGACGGGCTGCTGCCGGACGGCTTCGCCATCGTGGGCAACTCGCGCGAGGACATCGACGACGACACCTACCGGGAGCGGATGCGGGGCGCGCTGGAGGAGTTCGCCGAGGCGCCGGAGCCCGGCGAATGGGAGGCGTTCGCGCCCCGCATCGTCTACGTGCACGGGTCCACGGACGATCCGCGGACCTTCCAGGCGCTGCGCGAACGGCTGGAGGAGGTGGACCGGGAGCACGGGACGCGCGGCAACCGGCTGTACTACCTGGCGCTCCCGCCCTCCGTCATCGCGCCCACGACGGAGGGGCTGGGGCGGGCCGGGCTGGTGTGCGAGGAAGAGGGGGAGTGCTGGACGCGCATCATCGTCGAAAAGCCGTTCGGGCGCGACCTGGCGACCGCCCGGGAGCTGAACCGGGCGCTGCTGCACGTCTTCGGGGAAAAGCAGGTCTTCCGAATCGACCACTACCTGGGGAAGGAGACGCTGCAGAACCTCCTCATCTTCCGCTTCGCCAACGTGATCTGGGAGCCGCTGTGGAGCCGCACCTACGTGGACCACGTGCAGATCACGGTCTCCGAATCCGTGGGGGTGGAGGGGCGCGCCAACTACTACGACAAGAGCGGCGCCCTGCGCGACATGGTGCAGAGCCACCTGCTGCAGATCCTCACCCTGGTGGCGATGGAGCCGCCCGCCAGCTACGACGCGGACTCCATCCGCAGCGAGAAGGTGAAGGTGCTGCAGTCCATCCCGCTGCTGCAGGGCGGCGACATCGGCCGCCACGCCGTGCGCGGCCAGTACGCGGCGTCGAACGGTGGGGACGAGCCGATGCCCGGCTACCGCGGAGAGCCCAACGTGCCGCCGGATTCGCGGACGGAGACGTTCGCGGCGCTGCGGCTGACGGTGGACAACTGGCGGTGGGCGGGGGTGCCGTTCTACCTGCGCACCGGCAAGCGGATGCCGGCCAAGGCGAGCGAGGTGGTGATCCGCTTTCGCCCGGCGCCGCACCCGGTGCGCGACCTGGTGCAGTCCGACGATCCCGCGCCCAACGCGCTGGTGCTGCACGTCCAGCCGGACGAGGGGATCTCCCTCTTCTTCGAGGCCAAGGAGCCGGGGCTGCGCGGGGCGCTGCGCCCGGTGAGCATGGACTTCGACTACTGCCGCGCCTTCGGCAAGGAGTCACCGGAGGCGTACCAGCGGCTGCTGCTGGACGCCATGCTGGGCGACGCCACCCTCTTCGCGCGCCGCGACGAGGTGGAGGCGGCGTGGACGCTCATCACGCCGATCGCGGAGGCGTGGGAGGCCGGCGGCGAGCCGGAGCCGTACCCCGCCGGCACCTGGGGCCCCCACTGCGCGGACGAGCTGCTGGCCCGCGAGGGGCGCAGCTGGGCGGTGCCGGGGACGCTGGGTGCGGTGATGGGGTGATGGGGTGATGGGGTGATGGGGT
>DATAAG010000169.1:0-11057 GCA_036260235.1 Longimicrobium sp. | reverse complement strand
CCGCACTATCCCGCACTATCCCGCACTATCCCGCGCTATCCCGCACTATCCCGCACTATCCCGCACTATCCCGCGGTGAGACACGCCATCGCCCGTGGCGTCTGGAGCGACCGTGGATGATGTGTCATGCCTCGCAACGCTCTCGTGTATGGCGGGCATGGGGCTAACCTGCCCGATCAGGCGCCAGGCTGTCGACCTTGCGGCGCCGACCTTCTCCACCAGGTCCATCTCCATGAGGCGGCCAAGGTTCTGAAGCACATACCGGTTCGATACCGGCGCAGACAGTCTCGAATGCAGGGTCACGGACGACGAGGGACCAAACTCAGAAATCAATGCCAGCAGTTCACGCTGGAGTTCCGTGAGTTCATGCGCGACACGCGTGGGCGGAACGTACCCGCGCGTGAAGAAGCGGACGACGACCTCGCCGGCGCGCTCGTGGAACTCGGGTCGAACCAGCCCCGCGCGCTGGGTCAGCTCGTCGATCTTGATGGTGCCGCGGCCCCACTTCTCGATAATGCCGCGCAGGTAAAACACCGACGCGATCGTGGGATTCCACGGAAGCGACGGGTGCGGCGCCAGCAGATCCGCGGGGCGTAGCCCGAAGCGCAGTGGACCCGTGCTGGAGATCTCCAGCCGGTCGTCGAAGAGCGCGATGCCGACCGAACCGCCGTGTACGCCGTAGTCACGGTGGCAGAACGCGTTCGCCAGCGCCTCGCGAAGCGCCACAGGCGGGTAGAGCGGATCATCCACGCGCTCGAAGAGCCCCGGAACGATGCGCCCGGCGACGGGCAGGTGATCGCGCAGAAACGCCTGCGCCTTCGCGAAGAGATCGAAGGCGTTGCCGGTCTCCTGGCGCGTATCCAGGAACTCTCCCATCTCGCGCCCGCGAAAGCGCGCCATCCGCAGCGTGCACTGCGGGAACAGCGGCAGCAGCCGGTCTCGCCGGCCGAAGAGCACCAACGCACCGTTCAGCAGTTCGCCGTCCCGCAGGAGCCCGAAGCCGAGCAGCAGGTCCTCGAGCCCGCGTGTGAGCGGATCCGCAAGCCGGTTGCGGCGCACGGCTTCGTCCGCGGTGCGGATGACCTCTTCGGCATCCAGGTCCTCGAACGTGGCGCCGCGGGCGACCTGCGTCTCCCAGCGCTGGCTGGAGTGCATGCGCTCCACCAGCAGCCGCTGGTAGTGCTCCGCCGGCATCTGGACCGTGGTGGGACCCACGCGCATGTACGGGCGCCCGTCGTACGTGTACGGGCCTTCGCCGCGCGGGACACGGACGAGGATGACGGCCCGTCCGCCGTCCACCGGCACCGTCTCGGGCGTGAGCAGCGGCTGCGGGCTGATGCGCTGCAGTTCGCGAGCGATGTCCTCCAGTGTTCCGGTGCTCACCTGCTGCCCGACGATGCGGCCGTCGTCGGTGACGCCGAACAGGACGAAGCCGCCGTTGCCGTTCAGCATGCCGCAGGCGGTTCGCGCGGCGTCCGAGCGCTGGCCGGTGGAAAGCTTGAACTCCACCTGCGTGGATTCGCCGCTGGCGACCACGCGCTCGATCTCGCGCAGGGTGGACTCAGCCGCTTCGTTGATGGATGCGGAGATGATGGACAAAGGGTCGGCAGGCGTGCGGAGTGGGCGCGGATGCGGCGTTCACTTCGTACGATTACACGCGCGCCGGAGAATGCGCAAGTGGTTTGCGGTGCGACAGATATGCTGGTTACGCAGGTGGAAGGATGCGTGCGCTCCGGATTCGTCAGCCGTGAGCACGCGCGATCAGGGCAGGCCTCTTGGGAGCGATCTGCCCGGCAGGTGGCGGATTGCGGAAGGTGTGGATGGGAAAGCGAAGGGGCGCACCGCCGGGTGGCGGTGCGCTTTCACGTTCGATGCCGCGAGCGGGCTACTGCGTCTCGTCCACCTCGGCGGTGGCGCCGAGGTCGGCGAGGAGGCTGGCGAAGTCGTACGCGGCGTATTCGTCGTCCATCTCCAGCTCGACGCGCTCGCCGGCGCGGGCGCGGTCCACCACGCGCTGCGCCTCGGGGAGCGGCAGGCCGGTGTACTGCTGGACGGTGTGCGCCAGCGAGTGCGCGCTCGCCGCGGCGCGGACGTGCTGGATGACGAGCTTCGGCATCAGCCCACCGCCCGCAACGCGGCGTCCAGGTCCAGCGCGCCCTCGTAGATCGCCTTGCCGATGATGGCGCCCGCGATGCCGCGTCCCTCCCGCGCCGCCGCGGCGACAGCGCGGACGTCCTCGATCCCACGCATCCCGCCGGAGACGATCACCTCCGCGCCCGCGTGCGCGGCCAGCTCGGCGGAAAGCTGCAGGTTGGGGCCCATCATCATCCCGTCGCGCTCGATGTCGGTGTGGATGATCGTCCGCACGCCCAGGCCGACGAGGGAGCGCGCCAGGTCGAAGAGGTCCGTCCCGCTCTCCTCGGTCCACCCCCGCGCCGCCGGCCGCCGCCCGCGCGCGTCCAGGCCGACGGCGATCCGCTCCGCGCTCCAGCGCTCCACCGCCCGCCGCACCAGCTCCGGGTTCTCGATCGCCGCCGTGCCGATCACCGCGCGCGCCACGCCGGCGTCCAGCACCTCGGCCAGGTCGTCCTCCGTCCGCAATCCGCCGCCCGCCTGCACGCGCACGGCGACGGAAGCCGCGAGGTCGCGGATGAGCGCGCGGTTGCTGCCGTCGCCGAACGCCGCGTCCAGGTCGACGACGTGGATCCACCGCGCCCCCGCGGCGACGAAACCGGCGGCGACCCCGTGGGGATCGCCGCCGTACACCGTCTCGCGATCCGCCCGCCCCTTCTCCAGCCGCACGCAGCGCCCGCGGCGCAGGTCGATGGCAGGGTACAGCGCGAAGCGGGCGCCCGCGTTCGTCTCCTCAGCCACGCCCTCTCCCACTCGGCCGATTGCTCCGGGAAGCCATACCCGGTTGTATCTCCCGTGCGGCTGGCGCGCAAGGTCGGCGCAGGGCAAAGCGTCAGGCCGGCGCCATCGTACACCGCCCCGGACCCGGGCGTGGTGCTCAACCCGGGAGGTTCGGCTCGCCGTCGATCACGACGAACGCGTTGGGAATCCGCCTGCCGTTCCTCGTCGGAAAGCCCGCCGCGGCAAACGCTTTCAGGTCCTCGATGATGGCGATGACCCGCCGCCGGCTCGGGACGAAGTCGATCGGCTCGTCGGCATCGGGCAGCGACGTGCAGGGATTGATGCAGCCGATGCTCGAGAGAAACCCGCGACCGGGATGAATCAGGATCTCCGAACGCTGGTCGGTTTCCTTGAGCTCGAGCCCCGGCTTGGGCAGGTGGCCGAAGCTGTTCGATTCCTTGAAGCCGATCGTGACGAACCTCGTCCCATCCTGCGTGAACAACGGATAGCGTCCCTCCGTGACGCGGCGGTTGTTCCCGCCAGGCCGGTTCGCTCCGGGGCCGCGGGTTTCCGCGACCGTGCCGGAAAGGCCCTCGCCCGTCTGCTTTACTCCATCGTGGAAGACCTGGTACGTACCGACCGTCCGCCGCTTTCCGTCGCTCGACCGCCGCTGCTCGACCGTGCGGACGATGTGCAGCTCCCAGCCGCTCCCTTGAATGGGCATTTTGCACCTCGGATGTCGGGGAAGGAGTCGTACAGGCAGCAAGGTTCAGGAGGCTCCGGGGGGGTGGAGCGCTCTCGCTGCCTTGAAGAGGGATGGACGGAGCAGGGGAATTTCCCAATGGAAACGGCGGCGACCCCTTTTCGGGATCGCCGCCGTGTCGTTCTCGTTCTGCCCGGTGGGCGCAGCGGCCGCTCTGGCCCCCTCAGCCGCGCGTGGCCACGCGCGCGGTGTCGCGCCGCGGGCGCGAGGCCAGCGCCGGCCCGGCGCGGTCCATCACCGCGATGCGCACGTCCCGCTGCGCGCGGAACCGCCCGCGCGCGCCGCCGGGGACCGGATCGCCCGTCAGGTAGCGGATGGAGGCCGGGTTCACCGGGCGCCCCGCCATGCGGAACTCGTAGTGCAGGTGCGGGCCCGTCGACAGCCCCGTCGATCCCACGTAGCCGATCAGCTGCCCCTGCCGCACGCGCACGCCGGGGCGAATCCCCGCCGCGAAGGCGCGCATGTGCGCGTAGCGGCTGGCGTAGCCGCGCTGGTGGCGGATCTCCACCACGTTCCCGTATCCGCCGCCCCACCCCGCCTTCTGCACCACGCCGTCACCCACCGCGCGGATCGGCGTGCCGGACGAGGCCGCGTAGTCGATGCCGTGGTGGGCGCGCACGCGGCGCAGGATCGGGTGGAAGCGCCCGGTCGAATAGGCCGAGCTGATGCGGCGGAACTCCAGCGGCGCCCGCAGGAAGGCGCGGCGCAGCGACTCGCCCGCGCCGTCGTAGTAATCCTCCGCGCCGCCGACGGCGAAGAGGTAGGCGTCGTGCCGCGTCTCGCCGATCTGGAACTCGACCGCGAGCACCTTCGACGTGCGCGCGGTGCCGTCCGGGCGCACCATCCGCTCGTAGAGGATGCGGAAGGAGTCGCCGGGGCGCAGGTCGCGCGAGAAGTCGATCTTCCAGGCGAAGATGCGGTCCGCCAGGATGTCGGCCACCGCCTGCCGCTCCGCGCGGGGAACGTCGCCCTCGCCCTCCATCAGCGCCTGGTACAGCGACTGGCGCACCGTCCCGGCCAGCACCGCCGTGTCCGCGCGGACCGGCACCTCCTCCACCCGCGCCGCCCACGCGCCGCCGTCGCGGCGAAAGGCAAGGGAGCGGTCCGCGTCCAGCCGCGTGCTCATCCCCCGCACCCTCCCGTCCCGCACCGCCGTCCGGTAGGTGACCACGAGCCCCGGCCGGATGCTCCGCGGATCGGTGATCGCGCTCAGCTCCGCCAGCAGCGCCCGCGCGGCTTCCGAATCCAGCTTCGCGCGGGAGAGGAGCCCGGAGAGCGTCTCGCCCGGGCGCAGGGTGTCGGCGTGTGCGATGTCGACCGGCCCGGCGCGGAGCGCGGCGAGCAGCGGGGGCGGGGCGGGTGCCTGGCGGGCCTCGCGGCGCTCGGCCACGCGGCCCGCGCCGATCGAGGCGCCCACGGCGAAGAGCATGCCCGCGGCAAGAATTCGGTACGGTTTAGCCATCCACCGGCTCCTCGGTCATCGTCTTCAACTCCATCTCGAACCTGGCCTCGTACGACACCCCCACCCGCACGGAGTCCACCCGCGGCCAAGGGATCGCGCGGTACACCGTCACCGAATCCGGCCTCCCGGCGAACACGCGCTTCACGGCCTCTTTCCCCCGGAGCACCAGCACCAGCCGCCCCCCGTGGACGACGGGCGTCAGCGCGGCGCCGGGGACGCTCTCCCCGCGAACCCCGACCGGTTCCCGATCACCATCGCCGCCCACCGGGCAGACGCACGTCCGCGCCTCGCGCAGCAGCACGGGCAGCCAGTCCCTGCGGGTGGCGCCGGCGGGATCCACCTGCTGATAGACACCCAGCTCGTGCGGCACTCTGCCCCGCACGCGCACCCACCACGCGTACTGCAGCGCGCGGGTTTCCGCCCCCACCCCCGCGCCGTGGGCGCGGTCCCGCGCCCACGGCTGGTTCCACGTCCAGCGCCGCTCGGTGGGCCCGGTGCGAATCTCCAGCCTGGCGGAATCGCCGAGCACCCAGACGTGCCCGCCGGACGGGCCCGGCTTCACCGGGTAGTCAGGCCCCCGGCACCCCGCCATCGCGCCGCAAAGCACCATGCCCGCGACCGCGCCGAACCCACCGCGTCCGTTCACCATGGGAAAGCAGGTCCGGGATGCGAGGCACAACGGCGGCCTCCCCGCCGCCGGTGCGGTGGGGAGGCCGGGGCCGGCTCAGTCCATCTGCCGGCGGATGAAGGTGGGGATCTCCAGGTCGTTGGGGACCCGGGGCTCGGGACGGACCGGGAGCTTGTGCACCGGCGTCCCCCCCGTCTGCGGCTCGGGCGCCGGCTCCGGCCGCGGCTCGGGGCGCGCCAGCGAGGGACGGGCCGGCTCGGGGCGCGGCTCCGGCCGGGGCTCGAAGGCGGGGCGCGGCGGGTAGGCCGTGCGCGTCCCCGAGATCTCCGGCCCGCTCCCCACGCGGCCGCCGTGCGTGCCGGTGCGGAAGTCCGCGCGGATCACGTTGTCCCGGCCGTACTCCACCCGCTCCGCGTGGATCCCCTCGCGGTCGAAGCCGGTGGCGATCACCGTGACGCGCACCTCCTCCTTCATCGACGGGTCGTGCACCGCGCCGAAGATGATCTCCGCGTCGTCGCCGGCGGTCTCCTGGATGATGGAGGAGATGGTGGTCACCTCGTCGATCGCCAGGTCCATCCCGCCGGTGATGTTGATGAGCACGCCCGCCGCACCGCTGATGGAGATGTTGTCCAGCAGCGGCGAGCTGATGGCCTCCTGCGCCGCCTCCATCGCCCGGTTCTCGCCGCGGCCGAAGCCGGTGCCCATGAGCGCGGCCCCGCGGTTGGACATCACCGTGCGCACGTCGGCGAAGTCCACGTTCACCTCGCCGGTGACGCGGATGAGGTCGCTGATGCCCTGCGTGGCGTGCAGCAGCACCTCGTCCGCCTTCTTGAGCGCGTCCTTGAAGCTCGTTCCCTTGCCGACTACGGCGAGGAGCCGCTCGTTGGGGACGACGATCATGGTGTCGGCGGCGCGCTTGAGCTCCATGAGCCCCTGCTCCGCCTGCTTCATCCGCTTCTTCCCCTCGAACAGGAAGGGCTTGGTGACGATGGCGATGGTGAGCGCCCCCATCTCGCGCGCCATCTCGGCGATGAGGGGCGCCGCGCCGGTGCCGGTGCCGCCGCCCATGCCGGCGGTGATGAACACCAGGTCGGCGCCTTCCAGCGCGCGGCGCACCTCGTCGCGGTTCTCCTCCAGCGCCTGCGCGCCGATCTCCGGCCGCGCGCCGGCGCCCAGCCCGCGGGTGAGCTTCTGCCCGATCTGGATGCGGACGTCGGCCCTGGACAGCTTGAGCACCTGGGCGTCGGTGTTCACGGAGATGAAGTCGACCCCTTCCAGGTCTTCCTCGATCATCCGGTTGACGGCGTTGCCGCCGCCGCCGCCCACGCCCACCACCTTCATGCGGGCGTTCTGGGTCGTCGTCTCGTCGTACTCGAAGACCATGTGCGCGGGCTCCTCCATCGGGGAGGGGACGGGCGTTTGAGAAGGATTCAGGATACCAGAAAGCCGGCGGAATCTCAGAAGAAGTCCGAGATCCAGTCACGCATCCACTTGATGACGCCGTTGACCGAAGCGCCGGACATGGCGCTCCCTTCGGGTGCTTCCGAAACGACGCGGCGCGAGCCGTACACGGCGAGTCCTGCAGCGGTCGAAAACTTGGGCCGCCGCACGGAATCCGCAAGGCCGCCGAGCCCCTCGCCGGGAATGCCGATGCGCACCGGCGCCGCGAAGCCGCGCTCCGCCAGCTCCAGCACCCCCTGCATCCCCGCGCCGCCGCCGGTGAGGACGATCCCGCCCCCCAGCTGGGACGCGAACCCGCCGCGGTCCAGCTCGGCGGCGACCAGGCCGAAGATCTCGTCCATCCGCTGCTCGATGATGTGCGCCAGCAGCTCGCGCGCGACGTGCCGCGTCTGCCCCGCGGCGGCGCCGGGGACCTCGAAGGTCTCGTCCGGGCGCACCAGGTCGGCGCGCGCCACCCCGTAGCGCTCCTTCGCCCGGCCGGCTTCCGCGTACGGGAGCGAGAGGCCCTTGGCGATGTCGTTGGTCACCGTGGCGCCGCCCCAGGGGAGGGACGCCAGGTGGCGGATCTTGCGCTCGTGGAAGACGCAGACGTCCGTGGTCCCCCCGCCCAGCTCCACGAGGGCGATCCCGATCTCCTTCTCGTCCTCCGTCACCACGGCGAGGGACGAGGCCAGCGGCTCCAGGACCAGCTCGGCCACCTGGTAGCCGGCGCGGGTGACGGCCTTGCGGATGTTCTGCCCCGACGTCGCGCTGCCGGTGACGATGAACACCTCCGCCTCCAGCCGCGTCGCCGCCATGCCGACCGGGTCGCGGATGCCCCCCTGCGCGTCGACGATGTACTCCTGCGGGATGGCGTGGATGAGCTCGCGGTCGCCGGGGATGACCACGGCGCGGGCCACCTCCTGCACCCGGTCGACGTCCCCCGGGGTGATCTCCCCGTCGCCTCCCGGGCCGCGGCCGACGGCGACGACGCCGGTGGACGGCCAGGCGTGGATGTGCTCGCCGGCGATCCCCGTGTAGAGCTTCTGCACGCTGACGCCCGCCATCAGCTCGGCCTCCTTGACCGCCTTGCGGACGGACTCGGTGGTGGCCTCGATGTCGGTGACGATCTCGCGACGGATGCCGCCGGTGCGCGCCTGCCCCACGCCCAGGATCTTGACCTGCGCGCGCTGGGGCGAGTCGCCCGAGACCTCCGCGATGACCACGGCGGTCTTGCTCGACCCGATGTCCAGTCCTGCGACGATGGTGGGGCGCATGGATGCGGGCTGCGTGCGGCTCTGGGTCACGGTACGGGCGTGGGCACGGGCGTCGGCGCCGGGCGCGGAAGGCGGACGACCACCTGGTCGGCGAAGCGGGCGTCCACCTGCGCGCGCCCGTCCTGCGGCGCGCGGCGGGCGACGTCCGCCAGCGCGGCGCGCAGCTGCGTGAGCCGCGGCTCCGCGGCGCCGGCGGGGAGGAGCACCTCCGCCCGGGGGTGCGCCAGCACCAGCCGGGTGGCGCCGTCCTTCTCCGCACGCAGCTCGGAGACGCGCGCCATCAGCACGGGGTCGGCCTCCGCCAGGCGGCCCGCCTCGGCCAGCAGGCGGAGGGTGGCGCGGTCACGGACGCGGGTGGCGGTGTCGGGCGCGCTCCCGGCGATCGGCAGGTCCACGGCCACGCGGGCCGGGTCCACCGGCAGGATCTCGCCGCTCGCCGTCGCGGGGCGCAGCGTGCCGGCGGCGACGAAGGCCGCGGGGCGCTTTTCGGCGATGCGGATGCGCAGCGTGGCCGGCAGCCGCCGCTCCACCTCCGCCCGGGCGACGACGGGATGCCGGCGGAGCGCCGCCTCCCACTCCGCGGGATCCGTCCACACGCTCTGGCCGATGCGGATGCCGCTGGCGGCCACCACCTCGTGCGGGGCCAGGAGCCGCGTCCCCGCGACCTCCACCCGGTCCGCGTCGAAGAGCGGCACCCGGCGCAGGGCCGGCGGCCCCCAGAGCGGTGACGACGCGGCCGCGGCGGCGGCAAGGCCGACGAGCGCGAAGACGAGGCGGCGCTTCACCGGGCGGCTCCCTGCGCGGCGCCGCGCAGCAGCTGCAGCAGCTCGCGCGCGGCGATGTCCAGGTTTCCGGCGCCCATCGTGATGCACAGGTCGCCCGGCCGCAGCTCCGCGGCGACCGTATCGACGACGTCCGCGCGATCGGCGACGTAGCGCACGTCCGCGCCCGCCTGGCGCGCGTGGGCGGCGATCATCTCCCCCGTGACGCCCTCGATCGGCCTCTCGCGCGCGGCGTAGACGTCGGTGACGAAGAGCACGTCCGCCTGCGCCAGCGCCTGGCCGAACTCGCGCTGAAAGTCGCGCGTCCGCGAGTACAGGTGCGGCTGGAAGCAGAGGACCAGCCGGCGGTCCGGGTATCCCGCGCGCGCCGCGGCGATGGTGGCCTGCACCTCGGTGGGGTGATGGGCATAGTCGTCGACGATAAGCACCCCCTCCGCCTCGCCGATGGTCTCGAAGCGCCGGTCGACGCCGCGGTACGCCGCCAGCCCCTGGGCGACGGCGTTCCACTCGACGCCCAGCCGGCGCGCCACGGCGGCGGCGGCCAGGGCGTTGCGCACGTTGTGCAGCCCCGGCGCGGCCAGCTTCGCGCGCCCCAGCACCCGCCCCCGCTCGCGCACGGCGAAGGTCAGGCCATCTGCGGAGGCGTGGACGTCCTCCGCACGCAGCATGGCGCCGGCGTTCAGGCCGTAGGTGACGATGCGCTCCGGGCCGCCCTGCAGCGACGCCGCCAGCCGGGAGGCGCCGTGGTCGTCCGCGCAGCAGGCGATCATCCCCTCCGCGGGGACGGAGCCCACGAAGACGCGGAAGGCTTCTTCGACCGCTTCCAGGGAGCCGTAGATGTCCAGGTGGTCGGCTTCGAGGGTGGTCACCACGGCCACGGTGGGCCGGAGCTGGTGGAAGGAGCGGTCGTACTCGTCGGCCTCCACCACGTACAGGGTGTCGCCGCCGCGCCGCAGGTTGCCGTCCCAGGCGGGGACGCGGGCGCCCACGAAGCCGGTGGGGTCCAGCCCCGCCGCCGCCAGCACGCCGGTGGTGAGCGTGGTGGTGGTCGTCTTGCCGTGCGTCCCCGCGATGCCCACGACGGTGCCGCGGTTGACGATGGCGCCCAGCGCCTCCGCCCGCTTGAGGACGGGGATGCCGGCGGCGCGGGCGGCGGCGACCTCGGGGTGGTCCATGGGCACCGCGGCGGTCATGATGAGCGCCGCGCACCCATCCACGTGCGCCGGGTCGTGCCCCTGGTAGACGAGCGCGCCGCGCTTCTCCAGCAGTTGCGTCGCCGGGCCGGGGGACGAGTCGCACCCGGTGACCCGCGCGCCGGCGAGCAGCGCCATCTCGGCCAGGGGGGACATGCCCGCCCCGCCGATCCCCATGAAGTGCACGGGGCCGCGCCTTGCCAGCTCAACCAGGTCGAAGTCGGTGCTCAATGTAACGCCCGCCCCACGTGGAAGAAAGAACGTCCGGCCGCCTTCCGGCGCCGCTCGCTGCTACCCTTCTGCGACAAACATCCGGCGGCGAACCCCTGCACCGCGCCCGGCATCCCGCCGCGCCCCCTCCGGGCTCGCAAGACTCGCCCACCTCCCCCAAAAACCCCTGGGGGAGGTTGGGGGAGCGCCGGGTTCGTGCACCCTGGCCCATCATCCAGCGGTGCGCCGGGAAACGGCGTCGCGCTTCGCGCGGACCCCTCGCCCCCGGCCCCTCTCCCGCAAACTGCGCGGGAGAGGGGAGGTTGGTCGTGCCTGAACACCCGCCTTCCAGTCCGCGCAGGCGGACTTCGTGACCTTCCAGCAGCGGTTTCAACCGCCGGGCGCGGGGCCGGCCTCCATCACTCCATCACTCCATCACTCCATCACAC
>DATAAG010000168.1:0-8813 GCA_036260235.1 Longimicrobium sp. | reverse complement strand
GGAGTGCGTGAGTGCGTGAGTGCGTGAGTAGTTCACCCACGCACTGACGCACTCACGCACTTTCGATCCGTCCGGTTGCCGCGGGGTATGGAGCGGCTCTAGATTTCGTGGCCGCACGCCCGGCGCGGAGCGGCACGTACCCCGAACGGCGGCAAGATCTTCCGTGTGTGGAATCGTCGCGGTCTCCGGCAACCCCGAGGCCGCCAAGATCGCGTACCTGGGGCTGTACTCGCTGCAGCACCGCGGGCAGGAGGCGGCCGGCATCGCCAGCTTCGACACGGCGGCCGGCGAGAGCCACCGCGTGCGCCGCGCCGGGCTGGTCTCCGAGGCGCTGCAGCCGCACCACCTGGCGGAGCTGCCGGGCGACGTGGCGGTGGGCCACATCCGCTACTCCACCGCGGGGGGCTCCGGGCTCAAGAACGCGCAGCCCATCCGCGAGCGCTTTCGCGGCGGGGACCTGGCGCTGGTGCACAACGGCAACCTCACCAACGCCAACCTGCTGCGCGACCGCCTGTTCAACGAGGGCGCGCTCTTCCAGAGCACCATCGACAGCGAGGTCATCGTCCACCTGATCGCCCGGTCGCGGGGCGAGACGGCCGACGAGCAGATCGTGGACGCGCTCACCCAGGTGGAGGGCGCGTTCTGCGTCCTCATCACCATCGGCGACACGCTGTACGCGGCGCGCGACCCCTGGGGGTACCGCCCGCTGGTGATGGGCGCGCTGCCGGGGGGCGGGATGATGGTGGCCAGCGAGACCTGCGCGCTGGACATCAACCACGCCCGCTACGTGCGCGACGTGGAGCCGGGCGAGCTCATCCGCATCCGGGGCGGCGAGATCGAGCAGGTGACGCGCCTGCCGAAGTTCGTGGCGGAGCCGCAGCCGTGCATCTTCGAGCTGGTGTACTTCGCCCGGCCGGACACGCGGCTGTGGGGAAAGACGGTGGACCGCGCCCGCCGCGCCTTCGGCCGCAGGCTGGCGGAGGAGCGCCCGGCGGAGGGCGACATCGTGATCTCCGTCCCCGACAGCGCCAACTCCGCGGCCGTGGGCTACAGCGAGCGCTCCGGCATCCCCTTCGAGCTGGGGCTGATCCGCAACCACTACGTGGGCCGCACCTTCATCACCCCGGGGCAGGCCGGGCGCGACTTCAAGGTGCGGATGAAGTTCAGCCCCGTGCGCGAGGTGCTGGAGGGAAAGCGGGTGGTGGTGGTGGACGACTCGCTGGTGCGCGGGACCACCAGCCGCGCGCTGGTGAACATGCTGCGCGAGGCGGGGGCGGCGCAGGTGCACTTTCGCCTGGCGTCGCCGCCGGTGCGCTGGCCCTGCTTCTACGGCATCGACATGCCCACCCGCGAGGAGCTGATCGCGTCGGACAGGTCGGTGGACGAGATCCGCGACTACCTGGGGGTGGACTCGCTGGGCTACCTGTCCCCCGAGGGGATGGTGGACTGCGTGCGCGAGAACGACGAGACGTACTGCGTGGCCTGCTTCACCGGCGACTACCGCGCCCCGCTCGTCGACGCCGAGGCCGGCCTGGCGATGAGCTCGCACTGCTGATCTGAGTGCGTGAGTGCGTGAGTGCGTTAGTGCGTTAGTGCGTTAGTGCGTTAGTGGCGCCCGGGAGCCGGAGCCCTGAAGCGATCAGGGGATCCCGGGCCGCGCGTGAATGGCGGGCGACTCCCTCCCGCAGGTCCCATGAAACCCAGCCCCTGCCTCGCCGCCGTGCTGGCGGGCGCGCTCGCGTTCCCCGTTGCGGCCGGCGCCCTCGACCCGGCCGTGGGCACGGCCCCGCACTGCCTGCACGCGCCGGTCATCACGGCCCACCCCGACGACCGGCACGTGGTGGTGCTGGCGGCGGCCACGGGCGACACCGTCCCTGCCGGGTGGGGCGACGTGACCCGGGCGCGCACGGGGCGCCGCCCTCGGGGGTGGGGAAGGCAGCCGGTGTACGGCCAGGTGGCCGAGGTCTCGGGCGTGGGCGGTCCCGCCGCGAGCGGCGTGCCGGGCGGGCGTGCCGTGCTGGTGCCGTGGGAACCGGGGTGCGACAACCTGCCCCTGCGGTGGTGGCGGAGCTTCGCCTGGCTGCGCACCGGCGAGCCGGACGCGGTCGTGGGGCGGCTGCGGAGCCCGGAGCACTGGGCGGGTGGAATCCCCACCATCGACGTCTTCCGGCCGGAGCTGATGCGGGCGTCGGGCCTGCTCCCCGGCGCCGTGCGGTGGAGGGCCACGGCGGACCAGCTCTTCGGCTTCTACTCCACCCTTCCGTCCATCGGCCGGATCCAGGCCGATCCCTGGCCCGCCGTCGCGCCGATGCTGGCCTGGCTGCGGGCGAACCCGGCGCTCGCGCAGGTCCATCCGATCCGCTACGCCGCGCGCGCCGTCCACGAGCAGGCGGCCCACACGGCCGTCCGGTCCGCGCCGTCGCCCCTGGCGGGCACGTACCGGTTCGAGGTCTCGCGCACGGGCGGGCCCGCACACACGATCTTCGTTCGCACCACCGCCGTTCCGGAGCGGGCGATCTGGAGCCCGGGCGAGGCCGAGGGGCTGGTGTTCCCCGGCGCGGCCGCGGGATACCAGCTCCGGATGGTGATCCGCGAGAGCGAGTCGTCCCTTCCGCGCCGCATCGCCGGGCGCGGCCGGGACGACGGCAGGATCGACGTCCGCCTTCCCGAGGCGCGGGAGGCGGACGGGTCGCGCCGCTTTCGAGGGCACCTGGAGCTGGTGGAAATCAGCCATCGCCTCCGTAACGACCCGGAGCTCCGCGAGGCGATCTACGCGTGGTTCGACCGCTGGACCGAGAACATGCAGAACGAGAACCCGGTCGCGGAGATCGTGCTGCGGCCGGACGGCTCCGTCCAGTGGTCGCAGGTGATGGAGGTGGCGCCGGGCCGCGTGGTCACCATCCGCGGCGTCCGCGTCGCTCCCGAGACCCTGTAGACGCCGGACGCATCGGAGGTGCTGCACGGAGCGTCCGCACCTCCCCACGGGCGGTCCGCCATCGCCCGACTTGCCTGCGCCGCGGTTTCGATGCAATCTGCGGGGTTGCCGGCGTGATCGCGGCGCACTGCATCCCGATCCGTTTCGATCTGATCCTGTCCCGCGCCCGACCCGAAGGAGTGGCTCGATGAAGTACCGTACCTATCCAGGCACCGACATCCGCACCTCGGAAGTCGGCTTCGGCCTCTGGACGCTGGCCGCGGGCTGGTGGGGCACCTTCACGGACGAGGAGGCGGTGGCGATGCTGCACCGCGCCTACGACCTGGGCATCACCCTCTACGACTCCGGCGACACGTACGGCAACGGCCGCGCGGACGAGCTGCTCGCCCGCGCCTTTGGCGACCGGCGCGACCGGATCACCATCACCACCAAGGTCGGCTACGACTTCTACAACCATCCGGACGCGCGGCGCGGGCAGCAGGAGATCCCGCACAACGCCGATCCCGCGTTCATCCGCATGGCGGTGGAGCGGTCGCTGCAGCGGATGGGGACGGACGTGCTGGACGTGGTGAGCTACCACAACGCGCACGAGGAGCACGTCCCCGACGACGCCATCTGGGAGACGCTGCAGCGGCTGCAGGACGAGGGGAAGATCCGGGCGTGGGGCGGGGCGCTGGGCCCCAGCAACGGCTACCTCTTCGAGGGGCTGGACCTGATCCGCGAGCGCCGCGTGCGCAACCTGCAGCTCATCAACAACATCCTGGAGCCGTTCCCGGGGCAGATCCTGACCCGCGCGGCGGAGGAGGGCGGGCAGACGGGGATCCAGGTGCGGGTGACGCACTCGTCGGGGATGCTGGAGGGCAAGTACACGGAAGACACCGAGTTCGCGAAGAACGACCACCGCCGCCACCGGCCGCGCTCGTGGCTCGTCAACGGGCTCAGGAAGGTGGAGGCGCTGCGCTGGCTGCACGAGGGGCGCGGGATGACCATCGGCCAGGCGGCGCTCAAGTGGCTGCTGGCCAGCCCGGCGGTGGTGACCACGCTTCCCAACATCTACAACGTGGAGCAGCTGGAGGAGTTCGCCGCCGCCAGCGACCTGCCGGACCTGACCGCCGACGACCTGGCGCGCATCGAGGAGCTGCAGCGCACCAACTTCGGCGTGCACGAGGACCACATGCGGTACAAGGGCACGATGGTGCGCGACGGCGAGCCGCTGGGCCCCGTCTACCGCTACCCCGGCGACGGCTTCCCCGGCGCCCCGGCGGCGGAGCCGGAGACGGCCGCGGCGGACTGATATGAGCTGGTGATGGAGTGATGGAGTGATGGAGTGATGGAGTGAGACGGTGGCAAGGTGCAGGTGAGGGGATGATGATGGGGCGCGCCGGCGGGGTTCTCGCCGACCCGCCCACCACGGGTTGAAACCCGCGGCTGGAACGGCCACAAGCCCCGTCTTTGCTCGTTCCTCGCAAAACGGGGCTTCAGCTCTCGCGGGCGCGCCCGGGCTCCGTGCACAGCCATTCGCATGTAGTTGAAGCCCCGTTCGGCGGAGCGTAGCGAGCCGAGACGGGGCTTCTGGCATTTCCAGCCGCGGGCCTTGGCCCGTGGTGGGGGTGGCGCGCGCGGAGCCGAATCCGGAGGCAACGGGCGTCACCCCATCACCCCATCACTACATCACTCCATCACTCCGTCGCTTCGGCAGCCACAGCGAGAACGTGCTCCCCGCGCCGGGCACGCTCTGCACCGTGATCTCGCCGCCCAGCAGCCGCGCGAGCCGCTGGCTGACGGTGAGGCCCAGGCCCGTGCCGCCCGCCTGCCGGGTGGTCCCCGCCCGAAGCTGCCGGAAGGGCTGGAAGATCCGCTCCCGCTCCTCGTCCGCGATCCCGATCCCCGTGTCGCGCACGCGGATCGCCACCCCGTCCTCCGCTGCCTCCGCCGCCAGCTCGATCTCTCCCTGGTCCGTGAACTTCACCGCGTTGGTGAGCAGGTTCAGCAGCACCTGCCGCACCCTGCCGGCATCCGTCACCACCTCCACCGGCCCGGCGGGAGCCGCCACGGAGAAGCGAAGCGGTTTGGCCGCGGCCAGCGGCTCGAAGAGCGCGGCGGTCTCGCGGACCAGCGCGGCCACGTCCACTGGGCGCAGATCCACCTCCTCCTGTCCCGCCTCCGTCCGCGAGAAGGTGAGGATCCCCTCGATGAGCTCCAGCAGGTGGCGCGCGTTGGCGTCGATCCGTTCCACCTGGTCCTTCTGCCCGGGCGCCAGCGGGCCGGCCAGCTCCGCATCCAGCAGGTCCGCGTAGCCGATGATGGCGTTGAGCGGCGTCCGCAGCTCGTGTGACATGGTGGCCATGAAGTTGGACTTCTCCTGGCTGGCCTCCTGTAGCGCCTGCTCCGACGCCCGCGCGCGCTTCAGCTGCGACACCATCCACTCCACCTTGTGCGGCATGGAGCTCCCGCCCAGCACCAGCTCCGGCGGCTCGTAGTACAGGTTGGGGCAGACCGCTTCGCCCAGGATGGCCTTGGGGTGCGTGCGCAGCACGTCGTAGATCACGTCGGCGGAGAACCGCTCGCGGTTGTACTGGCAGATGGCGAGCGCGTGGCTGCCGGGGAAGTACTGGTTCAGGAGCGCTTCGTATTCCACGATGCGGTCGCATCCCGTCTCCGCGCCGAGCGCCCACGTCATCTCGCCCGTGATGCGCAGCCCGGAGAACCCGCGGGCGAGCGCGGCCTCGGCCAGCTCGCGGAGAAACTCCACCATTCCTTCGGGCTCGAACGTCCCGTCGCGCAGGTAGGCTTTGCGCTTGGTGCCCACCATCAGCGCGCCGCGTCCGATCTCCGCGCCGGTGTCGATGCCCGCCGCCGCGAGCGCATCCATCACCTCGCCGGAGGTGCGGTCGTCGGTGATGTAGATGCAGTACTCGTTGCGGTCCAGACCGTCGCGGATGAACGGCGCCGACGCGGCCAGCTGCTCGCGTGCCGTCTCGTAGATCAGGCAGACGTGGTCGCCCTGCCGCAGGTCGGCGATCTGGGACTCGAGCTCGGTGGACATGGCGCAACACCAGGAGATCCGGGTGCCGGAAGGTCCGCCGCGGCGGGTGAGCGCGCGCAGGCGGGGGATGCATCCGGAAACTAGCGTCGCGGCCACGGTCGTTCAATCGCACCGGCGGAGATGGTGCGTCCGCATGGAGCCGCGCCCGCGCGCGTGTGAACCCGCCGCCACGGTCCCCTGGACGCGATCACCCGTTCACCCGTCACCCCATCACGCCATCACTCCATCACTCCATCACTCCATCACCCCACCACCCCACCACCTCGTCACGCGCAATCGTCGCCCTTGTCCGTTTACGCCGCCCGCGCCTATCTTCCTCGCCGCTGGACCCTCTCGTCGGACCCATCCATCTCCATCGAACTCCCCTGCGACAGGTGCAATCCATGAGGACCCTCCGTACCGCGGCGGCAGGCCTGGCGCTGGCATGCGCGATCGCGGCGCCCGCCCACGCCCAGCCGCGCACCGGCACCTTTCCCACGCTGCGCGTCGGGCAGAGCGTTTCCGGCACCATCTCCGAGACCGATCCGGCCTTCTTCGAGGGCGGGCACTTCAAGGTCTACCAGTTCCAGGCCTCGCCGGGCCGGCGGTACGTGGCCACCATGGAGTCGGCGGACTTCGACACGTACATCACGGTCGCGCGCACGGTGGGCGGCGTGACCGACCACATGCTCACCGACGACGACGGCGGCCCGGAGGGCACCGACTCGCGCCTGCGCTTCACCGTTCCCGAGGCCGGCACCTACCTGCTCATCGCGCAGGCGCTGAGCGAGGAGGGCACCGGCGCCTTCAGCGTGCGGCTGGACACCGTCACCATCCGACCGCCCACCGTCACGCCGCTCACGCTGGGCCGCGAGATCACCGGCGAGCTCACCGAAGACGACGCGGAGTACGACGAGCAGATCGAGGGCGCCACGGGCTTCTACGACCTGTACCGCTTCCAGGGCCGCGCCGGGCAGCGCGTGCGCGCGCGGATGGAGTTCGAGGAGTACTTCGTGAACGTGGAGGTGGGGCGGATGGAAGGCGGCGAGTTCGTGCCGGTGGAGGACTTTACCGAGGGCGCGAACGGCGTGCTGAACGCCACCCTGCCGGAGACGGGCGAGTACGTGGTCCGCGCCGGCGCCTTCGGCTCCGTCACGGGCGAGTACACGCTGCGGGTGGAGGAGCGCGCGCCCGCGCCGGAGCCGCGCACGACGCAGATCCGCCGGGGCGAGACGGTGAATGGCGAGCTGGAGGACGGCGACGCGGAGCTGGACGACGGCCGCTGGTACGACGCCTACGTCTACACCGGCCGCGCCGGCGAGACCATCCGCATCGACCTGCGCGCGGAGGACTTCGACGCGTACCTGGTCATCGGCCGCATGGTGGACGGCGAGTTCCAGGAGATCGGCTCCAACGACGACGCCGAGGACGGCGAGGGGCTGGACTCCGCCCTGGAGATCGAGCTTCCCGAGGACGGGCGCTACATCATCCAGGCGACCTCGTTCTCCGCCGGCTCCGAGGGCCAGTACCAGCTGAGCGTCGGCGAGCCCTGAGGAAAGTGCGTGAGTGCGTGAGTGCGTGGTGGATCGCGTGCTCCCGGTTGGTTGACGAGCCGCCCCGCCCGGATCACCCGGCGGGGCGGATCTGCTTCAAGCTGCTACGGTTGCGGCGTTCGTTGCGTGCCTCCGCGGCCGCCGTTAACGTGTGTTTGTGGCGGCGCCGCCGGCCCCTGCGGATGGGGCCGGCCGCCGGACCCGCCGCCGCCACGCGGTGCCCCCACGCCGCCTCGCTCCGCGCTCCGCCTGCACTGCAGTGGAGGAGAGCCGTGGACACACCCTTCCGTCCCTCCCGCCGCCCTGCCCTGGGCCTGGCGCTCGCGCTGCTCTGCGGGGCGAGCCCCGGCGCGCTCTGCGCGCAGCGGGATACCATCTTCTTCCCGGCCAACCCGGCATCCCGCCCGGCCACCGACTCCCCGCGCATCTCCGCTCCGGCGCAGGAGGAGAACGTCTCCATCGTCCCCAGCCTGGTGGGGCTCACGGTGGAGGACGCGCGCGAGCTGCTGGCCCGCCGCAAGCTCACGCTGGGCGCCATGGAGGAGACGGTGACGTCCGGGGTGCCCGGCACCATCGCTCGCCAGCAGCCCCAGCCCGGCGCCCGGGTCGCGCCCGGCTCCAGCGTTCCCGTCTGGCTGGTGGCCGCGCGCGTCGCCGTCATGCCCGCCATCATGGGACTGCCGCGCGACCGCGCCGAGCGCCTGCTGCGGCAGGCCGGCCTGCGCGTGGGCGAGGTGAGCGGGATGGAGGCCGGGCCGCGCATCCGCGTCATCAGCCACACCTTCCACGCGGGCGAGCGGGTGCCGGTCGGCGCCGTCGTCAACCTGTCGCTGGGGGTTCCGCCCGCCCCGCCTCCCCCCGTCGTCGCGCAGCGGGACACGCAGCGGACGCGGCCCGCGCCGCCGGCGCGCGGGACACGGACGGACTCCGCCGCCCCCCTCCGCGTCGCCCGGGTGGATTCCGCCGCCCCCCTCCGCGTCGCCCGGGTGGATTCCGCCGCCGTGCCGGAGGTGCGGGCGATGGGGCTTCCCGCCGCGCGCCAGGCGCTCGCCTCGGCGGGGTTCGCGGCGGCGTTCGACTCCGTGTTCGCGGACAGCGCGGGGTGGACGGTGGCGGAGCAGGCGCCGGCTCCCGGGACGCGCATTCCCGCCGGCGCGCCGGTGCAGCTCGCGCTGGCGCCCCCCACCGTGCTGCCGCCGCCCGTCGCCGCGGCGCCGGTGCAGCCGCCGCCCCTGGCCAGCGGGCTGCAGCCGTCCCCCGCCGCGCCGGTGCAGCAGCCGGCGCCGGAGGGGCGGTCGCG